>CAYJOH010000488.1:0-2035 GCA_964371685.1 uncultured Anaerolineaceae bacterium | reverse complement strand
GGGATCGCGATCGCCGACACGCGTTGGGGCGCGTTGAGGCTGGGAACCTCGGTCAGGACGCGCGCGGACAGGAAGGCCGTCATGCCGGCCGCGAAGATGTTGATGATCGTGCCCGCGATGATCTGGTCCACCTTGTAGCGGATCGCGAGCACTGCCAGCACCCACGCCAGCGCGCCGCCCGCGAGGGCCGCGCCCAGGATGCCGATCCAGGGGCCGAAGGCAGAGCCCACGACCGCGGACACGAAGGCGCCCGTGAGGAGCATGCCCTCGATCGCGATGTTGACCACCCCGGCCCGCTCGCACAGCACGCCGGACATGGCCGCGAACGTGAGCGGGGTCGCCTTGATCACCGTCGCCTGGATGACGCCCACGAGGTTCATCGAGCGGCCGGAGGCGGCCCACACGAGGAACGTCACGACCACGATCAGGATCACGCTGGCGAGCACGAGGCCGCGTCGGGCCCCGAAGCCGCGCGTGAGCTGGATCGCGCCCAGGAACGCGCAGATGCCCGCCAGGCCCCAGATCACGGTGGCCGACGGCAGCACCAGCGGTGGCAGCGTCATGGCGACGCCCGAGGCGTTGAGGTCGAAGCGCGACTCGGAGCCGGGCTCGACGGTCCCCCACATCACGGCGATCAGGGCCGCGACCAGGATGTACACGAGCCCCGACACGCGGTGCCGGGCGATCGCCACGCCGGCGATCTGGTAGGGCCGCGCGGCCATGACGCTCATGCGCCCCACCCCTTCATGAACACCTCGGTCCCGGTGACCTTGGCGGTCCGGATCCGGTAGATGCCGCGGACCAGCGCCGGGGCCGCGATGAACATGATCACGAACGACTGGACGACGACCACGAGGTCGATCGGGATCTGGGTCGACGCCTGCATCGTCGTGGCGCCGGCGCGCAGGACGCCGAACAGGAGCGCGGCGGCGACGACGCCCGATGGCCGCGATCGGCCGAGCAGCGCGATCGCGATGGCGTCGAAGCCGTAGCCGGGCGAGAACCCCGGCGTGAGCGTGCCGCGCTGGACGAGCATCACCGACGCGCCGGCGAGACCCGCCAGCCCACCCGAGACGATCATCGTGAGCGCGGTGGTCAGGCCCACCGAGATGCCCGCGTACTTCGCCGCACCCGGGTTGAGGCCCACGGCGCGGAACTCGAAGCCCTTGGTGGACTTGAACAGGAGCCACGACACGGCGAAGGCCGTGAGCAGGGCCACGGGGAACCACCACGTGACGCGCAGGCCCTCGATCAGCGGCGGCATCGCGGCCGAGTCGGGCACGATCTTGGAGATCGGGTTGGTGGACCCCTCGCGCTGGAACGGCGGGTTCTTGAGCAGGATGTCGAGCAGCCGGTAGGCCACGTAGTTGAGCATGATCGTGACGATGACTTCGTGGGCGCCGGTACGCGCCTTGAGCACGCCCGGGATCGCGCCCCACACCGCGCCACCCAGGAACCCGAACACGACCGCCAGCGGCACGTGGACGATCATCGGCAGGCCCGTGAACGCGAACGAGGCGAACACCCCGAAGATCGCGCCCAGGTACAGCTGGCCCTCGCCGCCGATGTTGAACAGGCCGGACCGGAACCCGAGCGCGACCGCGAGGCCGGCGAAGATCAGCGGCGTGGCGGACAGCAGGCTCTCGGAGATCGGGCGGAAGGCGCGGATGAGCTGCGCGTTGTCGCCGCTGCCGAGGGCCGCGAGCATCCGGCCCGGGTCGCCGAGCGAGCCCGCGAACAGCGCACCGTAGGCGTCGATCGCGCGGCCCACGCCGAGCCCCAGCGCGCCCAGCGGGTCACTGGCCAGCCCGCCCACGACCTCGTGGTCCGAGAAGATCACGACCACCGCCCCGACCAGGAGGCCGGACACGATCGCGAGGCCCGGGATCAGGAGGTTGCCCAGCAGGCGCCCGATCCTCGTTGCCAGCGTCGTCCGCTCCGCCGCCTCCGGCTGGGTGCTGGCCGGGGCCGGCGCCCGGGCGCCCCCCGGCTGTACCTAAGGTTACGGGCAACCCCCGGCCCGCGGCCGAGTCCC
>CAYJOH010000487.1:0-2037 GCA_964371685.1 uncultured Anaerolineaceae bacterium | reverse complement strand
TCGGGCTGTGGCTGGTCTGGCCCGTCAGCGACCGGTGGGCAGGCTCGGGCGAGGTGGCCGACGACGGCGCCGCCGCCCCGCCGCCGCGGCTGGCCCCGGACCGGGCGCCGCTGGAGGAGCGTTCGTAGCGGACACCGCCCGCGCGCCGCCGTATTCAGCCACTGACTAGTTCGGCGCCATCGGGGGCGCGACGGGGCGCCGCCCGGTCGAGGAGCGTCCGTAGCCGCGCGATCCGTGCGTGGGCGGGATTTCTGGTCGCGCCGTGCCCTCGCCAAGGCGTGCCTCATTGCCCGCCGAGCCCTCGATCCTGCGCGAATAGTCAGGACATGACTACGGCCGGATCGGGAGATGTGTCTCAGCCTGAGTGGCACAATCGATTCGCGATGAGGGAGCTCCCCGATCCAGATCAGGTGTCAACGCGCGACGACTTCGCCTTGTTCGTGAGGGAGATGCGCGCTTCGCTTGACGAAGCCTTGAATGAGCCAGTCCGTGCACGGTTCACAGACGAGCGAGGCGGGTGGATCAATTGGGACAGCCGGTGGTCATTCTGGGAGGCAATGACCGGCTGGCTAGAGGATGCCGGCAAGACGGATCAGTTGAGTGCTAGCCCAGTCGGGCAGCTCTTGATCGCTCCTGTGCCAACGTCCGTCGATCCGGTGCCCTACCACAACCCGGAGGAGCTGCGTGCGTTGTTGGCGTCGAAGACTGGGCCAGAGCGACGACAGATCCGTCTGATCCGTCCAGTTGGGCACTCGCAGCCCGCGCGATGTATGCAGGCGCGATCTACGAGTAGGCGTCAATCGAGCAACGCCGTGGTTCCGCACGTCCAGACGTGAGCTGCCAGCCCGGCCGCCATGGAGCATCTGCGGGTACGGATTGGCGAGGCTCTTGTGGCGGCGAAACCCGCGTCGCTCAGTCCCCGTAGCCGACCGGGTGGGCGACCCGCCAGGCCCAGGCCGACCCGATCATCGCCTCCAGCGTGGACCGCCGCGGCGTCCACCCGAGGGCCTCGTGCGCCCGCGCGTTCGACGCCACCAGCACGGGCGGGTCGCCGGCGCGGCGCGGCCCGATCGAGTGCGGGATCGGCCGGCCGACCACCGCCTCGGCGGCCGCGAGGACCTCCCGCACGGAGAACCCGCTCGACGTCCCGAGGTTGCAGACGAGCGGCTCGTCCTGCGGGGCCGCCGTCGCCTCGAGCGCGGCGACGTGCGCGTCCGCGAGGTCCTCCACGTGGATGTAGTCGCGAAGCGCCGTCCCGTCCGGGGTCGGATAGTCGTCGCCGAACACCGTGAGCGGCCGGCCGCCCTCAGCGGCGATGAGGATGTTCGGGATGAGGTGGGTCTCGGGGCGGTGCACCTCGCCGAGCCGACCGGTCGCCCCGGCCACGTTGAAGTAGCGCAGGACCACGCTCCGGAACCCGTAGGCCTCCCCGTACCATCGGAGCGCTCCCTCGAATACGCGCTTCGTCTCGCCGTAGGTGTTGATCGGGCGGAGCGGCGCGTCCTCGGTGATGGGCGTCGAGTCCGGCACGCCGTAGACCGCGGCCGTGGACGAGAACACGATCCGCCGCACGCCCGCGGCCCGGGCCGCCTCCAGCAGCGCGACGCCGCCCGCCACGTTATCGCGGTAGTACTTCGCCGGGTCCGCGACGCTCTCGCCCACCAGCGAGCGGGCGGCGCAGTGGAGGATGGCGTCGACCCGCTCGGTCTCGAGGAGTGCGCGCGTGGCGGCCTCGTCCGCGTACGACCCGATGACGAGCCGGGCGTCCGGGTGGGGGATCGCGCGGTGGCCGGTGGTCAGGTCATCGAGCACGACGACGTCGTGGCTCGCGGCGAGGATCGCGTCCACGGACACGCCACCGACATAGCCGGCCCCGCCGGTGACCAGGATCCTCACGGGCGGTTCCTCCGGAGCAGCCGGTCGAACAGGGAGCGCCGGGCGGGCGACGGGCCGGGAGCCGGGTCGGGTGCCGGCGGAGCGACGGGCAGTGGCGGCGCGCCGGCGGGGGCGGGGCCCGGCGGCGCGCCGCGGGCCGGC
>CAYJOH010000486.1:0-2041 GCA_964371685.1 uncultured Anaerolineaceae bacterium | reverse complement strand
GTTCCCGACCTTCCGCTCGCGACGCGAGGCCGCCGGCCCCGAGAAGATGTGGACCCGCTGCCCGTCGTGCGAGGAGCAGCTGTTCAACAAGCAGCTCGAGAAGGCGATGAACGTGTGCCCCTCGTGCGGGCACCACTTCCGGCTGTCGGCGACGGCGCGGCTCTCGCAGCTCCTCGACGACGGGACGTTCGAGGAGCGCGATCCGGGCCTCGTGAGCGTGGACCCGCTGGGCTTCGTGGACCAGAAGCCGTACCCGGACCGGGTCGCGGCCGCCCAGCTGGCGACGGGGCTGCGCGACGCCGCGGTGTGGGGGATCGGGCGGATCGAGGGCATGCGGATCGCGATCCTGGTGATGGACTTCGGGTTCATGGGCGGGTCGATGGGCGCCGTGGTGGGGGAGAAGGTCGCCCGGGCCGCCGAGGGCGCGCTGGCGGAGGGGATCCCCCTGGTCATCGTGTCGGCATCGGGAGGTGCGCGGATGCAGGAGGGGACGCTCGCCCTGATGCAGCTCGTCAAGACCATGGCCGCGCTGGAGCGGCTGCGGGCCGCCCGCGTCCCGTACGTCTCGGTGATGTCGGACCCGACGACCGGCGGCGTGTTCGCCTCGTACGCCGCGATGGGCGACGTCAACCTCGCCGAGCCCAACGCGCTGATCGGATTCGCGGGGGCGCGGGTCGGCGCGGGGACGATCGGCCAGGAGCTGCCGCCGGGCTTCCAGCGCGCCGAGTTCCTGTACCGCCACGGGTTCGTGGACCGAATCGTGCAGCGCGCGGACCTGCGGCAGGAGCTGGCCCAGCTGCTCCGGTTCCTGGCCCCCGCCCAGCCCTCGGGCAGGGAGGCCGCGCGTGGTTGACCGGTTCCTCGGCCGCGGCCGCGAGAGCAGGGAGGGACACGAGGGTCGCGGTGACCAGGCGCAGGACGCCCCCGCCGATCCGAAGGCCGCGGTGTGGGCACGGGTCCAGCTGGCGCGCAACCTCCGGCGGCCGCGGATCCTGGAGCTGCTCGCGGTCATCGCGGACGAGTTCCTGGAGCTCCACGGCGACCGCCTGTTCGGCGACGACGAGGCCGTCGTGGCCGGCTTCGCCCGGATCGAGGGCCGCCGGGTGGCGGTCATCGGCCAGCAGAAGGGCGCCGACACCGAGGAGAACGTCCGCCGCAGCTTCGGCATGCCCCACCCCGAGGGCTACCGCAAGGCGATGCGGGTGATGGAGCTCGCGGAGCGCTGCGGCCTGCCGGTGGTCACCTTCGTGGACGTGCCCGGCGCGCATCCCGGGCCCGAGTCGGAGGAGCGCGGGATCGCGGAGGCGATCGCGAGGTCCGTGGGGCTGATGACCCGCCTGCGCACCCCCATCCTCACGATCATCACCGGCGAGGGCGGTTCGGGCGGCGCGCTGGCGATCGCCGTGGGCGACGTCGTGCTGGCGCTCGAGAACGCCGTCTACTCGGTGATCTCGCCCGAGGGCTGCGCCAGCATCCTGTGGCGCACGACCGACGAGGCGCCCACCGCGGCGCTCGCGATGCGGATGACCGCCGACGACCAGCGGGCCCTGGGCGTCGTGGACCTCGTGATCGCGGAGCCGGGCGAGGGCGCCCACGCCGACCACGCCGAGACCGCGCGCCGGCTCAAGCCCGTGATCATCGAGCAGCTGGACCGGTTGGCCGCGCTGCCCATCGAGGAATTGGTCGAGCAGCGCTATCGCAGGTACCGTTCGCTCGGCGCGTACGCCGAGCTCGCGGGACCGGCGCCCACGCCACCCGTCCCGCCGAGGGGCGGCTTCGCGGACCGCCTGCGCGGGCTGATCGAGGCCGGCCAGCGGGCGATCCCGGCGCCGCTCCCGGTGGGGCGTCGCGACGAGCCACCCGCCCGCGAGGACGTCTAGCCCATGCCCGAAGCCCCCAATCCCGGCGACCGCTCGCTCGCGCAGCGGGAGGCGGATCACGCCAGCATCGCCCGCCTCTCGGACACGCTGGTCCCGGCGCTGGTCCAGAAGCTCAACGCCAGCGGGCTGGGCGAGCTCGAGGTCCGCGAGGAGAACTGGCG
>CAYJOH010000485.1:0-2045 GCA_964371685.1 uncultured Anaerolineaceae bacterium | reverse complement strand
GATCTCGATCACGGACGGCCAGATCTTCCTCGAGACCGACCTGTTCAACGCCGGCCAGCGGCCGGCCATGAACATCGGCATCTCGGTCAGCCGGGTGGGCTCGGACGCCCAGACCAAGGCGATGAAGAAGGTCGCCGGGCCGCTCAAGCTGGACCTCGCGCAGTACCGTGCCCTGGCCGCGTTCGCGCAGTTCGCGAGCGACCTGGACAAGGCCACCCGCGACCAGCTCAACCGGGGCGAGAAGCTGTCCGAGATCGTCAAGCAGCCGCAGTACCAGCCGCTGCCGGTCGAGAAGCAGGTCGTGATCCTCCACGCCGCCACCACCGGCAAGCTGGATGACGTCCCCACGCCGCGGGTCAAGGAGTTCGAGGCCCAGTACTACCGCTTCCTCGAGACCGAGCGCCCGAAGGTCCTCGCCGACCTCGCCGAAGGCAAGACCATGACCGACGAGATCTCCACGGCCCTCGACGAGGCCGTGGACACGTTCCGGAAGTCCTTCCTGGCATGATCGACGACCGGATCGCCCCTCGCCGCCAGGGCCGCCGATGACCGCAGGCACTCGCGATGGCTAGTCAGCGGGAGATCCGCCGCCGCATCGGCAGCGCCCGGAACATCAAGCAGATCACCCGCGCGATGCAGTTCGTCGCGGCATCCAAGCTGCGGCGGGCCCAGGAGACCACGCTCGCCTCGCGGCCGTACCGCGAGACGCTCGACGAGGTCATCGCGGACCTCGCGGCCGTGCTGTCCGGCGACGACCACCCGCTCCTCGCGGAGCGGGACTTCGGGCAGGCCCACAACCGGCTGATCATCCTGATCACCTCGGACCGGGGCCTCGCCGGTGCGCTCAACACCAACACGATCCGCCACGCGGCCCGCGAGATCACCGAACACCCCGGTGACCTCAAGGTCGCGGCCGTGGGCCGCAAGGGCCGCGACGCCATGCGCCGCGCCCGGGTCCCGATCGCCGCCTACTTCGAGGGGTTCGGCGACCGCCCCACGTTCGCCGACACCCTGCCGATCGCCCGCCTCGTGTCCGACGACTTCGTCGCCGGCACGTACGACCGGGTCGACATCGTCTACTCCAAGTTCGTGTCCACGCTCGTCCAGCGGCCGGTCGTGGACCAGCTCCTGCCCGTCGTGCCGTCCGCGGACACGGCGGGCATCCCGGGCAACCAGTTCCTGTTCGAGCCGAACCCGGGCCTGTTCCTTCGATCGCTCCTCCCGCGCTACGTCGCGACCCGCCTCTACCAGGCGGTCCTCGAGAGCACGGCGAGCTTCTTCTCGAGCCAGATGGTCGCGATGAAGAACGCCACGGAGAACGCGGAAGAGCTCATCGAGGACCTCACGCTCTCGTACAACAAGGTCAGACAGGCAAACATCACTCGCGAGATGGTGGAGATCGCGAGCGGCGCCAGGGCCCGCTAGGCCGGCGCGAACGAGGAGGCATTCCCGACCATGGCGACCGCCGCCCCTTCCGCGACCGGCCGGGTCATCCAGATCACCGGCCCGGTCGTCGACATCGAGTTCCCGTCCGGCCAGCTGCCCGCGATCTTCAACGCGGTCGAGATCATCCGCGAGGGCGAGCTGCCCCTCGTGTGCGAGGTCCAGCAGCACCTGGGCAACAACTGGGTTCGCGCCGTGGCCATGACGACCACGGACGGCCTGGCGCGGGGCACCGCCGTGCGCGACACGGGCGCCGCGATCACCGTGCCCGTCGGCGAGGCCACGCTCGGCCGGGTGTTCGACGTGCTCGGCCGGGCGATCGACGGCAAGGGCGCCGTGGATGCCACGACCACCCTGCCGATCCACCGCGCGCCGCCCAGCTACGAGGACCAGACCACCGAGGTCGAGGTGTTCGAGACGGGTCTCAAGGTCATCGACCTCGTGTGCCCGTTCAAGAAGGGCGGCAAGATCGGGATCTTTGGCGGCGCAGGCGTCGGCAAGACGGTCATCATCCAGGAGCTGATCCGGAACGTCGCCCAGGAGCACTCGGGCGTGTCCGTGTTCGCGGGCGTGGGCGAGCGCTCGCGCGAGGGCAACGACCT
>CAYJOH010000484.1:0-2046 GCA_964371685.1 uncultured Anaerolineaceae bacterium | reverse complement strand
TCCGCGCGGATGACGCGGGCGGCGGCGGGGAGGTCGACCTCCACGCGCCCGGCGACGATCGTCACGCAGGCGCCCCGGGCCAGGGCGGCCTCGGCGACCGCGACCCCCATCCGGCCGCTGCTGCGATTGCCGATGAAGCGGACGGGGTCGATGGGCTCCGCGGTGCCGCCGGCGGACACCACGACATGACGGCCCTCGAGGTCCGCGTCGCGCACTGGCGCCGTGCGGGGCGGGCGGGCGTCTGCGTCCGGCTGGCGGATCGGGCGCCCGTCCACGGCCGCGACGACCGC
The DNA here is from genome assembly GCA_964371685.1 of uncultured Anaerolineaceae bacterium. Lineage (GTDB taxonomy): Bacteria > Chloroflexota > Limnocylindria > Limnocylindrales > CSP1-4 > CAIXZV01. The sequence continues at coordinate 1,756 of CAYJOH010000484.1, read as the reverse complement.
GTCCACGATCAGCGGCAGGTCCGCGAGCCGCCCGATCCCGGACTGGCCGGAGGCGAGCGACCCGATCTCGGGCGGGACCATGCGGTAGCCGAAGTCGCGCTCGAGGCGCTCGACGTTGGACCGGGTCGCCGGGTGCGTCCACATGTCACCGTCCATCGCCGGCGCGAACACCACCGGCGCGGCCGTGGCGAGGCAGGCGGCGACCACCGAGTCGCTCGCGATCCCGTTGGCCATCGCGCCCAGCCAGCGGGCCGTGGCCGGGGCCACGACGATCGCGTCGGCCGCGTCGGCGACCACGATGTGGCCGATCCGCTGGTCCGGGAGCAGCCCCAGGACGTCCGTCTCCACGGCGTGCCCCGAGAGCGCCGCGAAGGTCAGCGGGCCCACGAACTGGGCGGCGGCCGGGGTGAGCATCACGACGACCTCGGCGCCCTCGGCGCGCAGCAGGCGCACCAGCTCCACGGACTTGTAGGCGGCGATCGAGCCGCACACGCCGAGCCCGACGAGGCGGCCGGCGAGGCGTCCGCCGGGATGGCCCGCGGCTGTCGGCGGGCGGGCGGCCGTGTCGTCCCCCGGCCGGGCGGCCGTGTCGGCCCCCCGCCCGTCCCCGCGCATAGCCGGCGGGCCCCGCACGGCGCGCCGCCCGCGCCCAGCTCGTGGACGATCGCGAGGCCCTTGAGCGTGAGGTCCGGGTCGATGACGTCGACCCCCTCGACGCCGCGGGCCCACGGCGCGGCGGACAGGCCGCCGGTGAGGATCGCGTGCACGTTGCCCGGCGCGACGCCGGCGGCCTCCGCCAGCTCCGCGCGGACGCGGGCGAGCAGCCCGGACGCGAGGGCCTGGTATCCGAACACGGTTCCCGCCTGCATCGCGCTCACGGTGTCCCTGCCGATGGCCCGGTCCGGGGTGTGCAGCTCGATCCGGGGCAGCTTGGCGGTGCGGGCGGCGAGCGCCTCGAGGCCCAGCTCCAGCCCGGGTGCGATCGCGCCGCCGACGTACGCGCCGTCGGCGCTCACGCAGTCGAGCGTCGTGGCGGTCCCGAAGTCCACGACGACCGCCGGGGTCCCGTACAGGCGCGCCGCCGCGAGGGCGTTGACGATCCGGTCCGCGCCAACCTCGCCCGGGCGGTCCACGCGGACCGCGATCGGGACGCTGCCGGCATTGGCGACGAGGATCGGGATGTGGCGGCGGATGGCAACGGCCTCGATGGCGGCGGTCAGCGCGGGGACGACGGACGCGACGGCCAGCGCCCGGATGTCGGCGAGCCGGCGGCCGTCGAGGGCGAGGAGCCCCTCGAGGATGTGCTCCAGCTCGTCGGCCGTGGCGGCGCGGTGGGTGCCGGCACGCCGGGTCGCGACGATCGCGCCGCCCTCCACGAGGCCGAGCGTGACGTTCGTGTTCCCGATGTCCACGGCGAGGAGCATGCGTCGATCATACGGCGGCCGACGGCGCCACCAGAGCCACCGCGGTGTCGCGTCCTCGCCTGGGTTCGCCTCCTCGCCCCGGTCCTGCATGCGGGACATTACCGCGGCGTCATGCACAAACGACTGATGCCAGGGTTCGGCGCCATGGATGAGTCCCTGGTTATGCATGGCACGGAATCCGGGGCGAATCGCGGCCGCGATCGCCTGAACATGACCGGGCGGTCATGCGGGCGCATCACGCCTGGACCGGGGGCCGGCCGAGGTGTGGGAGGCGCGGGAGAGGCGCGGGAGAGGCGCCCCCGCGGGCCGGCCGCGGGCGTTTTCCTGCGAAC
>CAYJOH010000483.1:0-2047 GCA_964371685.1 uncultured Anaerolineaceae bacterium | reverse complement strand
GCGGCGACGTCCGTGTTCCAGCCGTTGAAGATGTCGCTGAACGGCTGCTCGATGACGTTGACCTTGAGTTCCTTGTTCGCGACCAGGATCTCGCCCAAGGCCTTCTGGAATGCGCCGGTCTCGCCGCCGCCCGACCCGTAGGAATGCCACAGGGTGATCTCACCGACGAGCGGCTCGCCCGTGGGCTCCTCGGACGCCGGCGCGGACGGCTCGCCCGACTCCGGAGCCGTGGTCGGCTCGACCGAGGCCGGGGCCGTCGGGGCCGTTGTGGCCGTGCCGCCGCCGCACGCGGCCGCGATGATCGCGACCGCGCCGATGAGCGACGCGAACCGAAGCTTGGTGTTCACGTGTGTTGATCTCCTCCAACGTGTTCCTGGACAGATGGTACGGCCGGCGAAGCCGACCGACGTCCGGCCGGGTCCCGACCTCGGCCGCCAAGAATGGCGTCCGACGTGCCACGACGTTCATGCACGGGCGTGGCATGCCGGGCGAACACATCGTCCGCACGCCGCCCTCTCGACCTCAGTCTCGGACCCGGACCACCTCCTGCCGCCTGCGCGGCGCCGGCCCGGTCGAGCCGCGAACCATGAGGCGCGTCTCGAGCCGGAGCTGCTCCGAACGTAGATCCCGTCGTTCGACGACGGACAGGAGAAGGCGCACCGCGCTCTCGCCCTTCTGGCGGATCGGCTGGTGCACGGTGGTGAGCGGCGGGTTCGTGTGCTGGGCCAGGTCGATGTCGTCGAAGCCGACCACCGACAGGTCCTCCGGCACCCGGAGGCCGAGCTCGCGAGCGGCGCGCAGGACGCCGATCGCCATCGCGTCCGACATCGCCAGCACCGCCGTCGGCCGCAGGCCGTCCTCGTAGGCGCGGCGCATGGCCGCGATCCCGCCCTCGATGCTCGCCGGGCCCACGACCACCGCGTGGTCCGGCAGCTCGATGCCGTGCGCCGCCAGCGCGGACAGGTAGCCCGTAAGGCGCTTGCCCATCACGCCTTCGGGGTCCAGCTTCGCGCCCGGGACCGGCGGCTCCACGCCGACCACCAGGACGTCGCGGTGGCCGAGCGCCAGCAGGTGCTCCGCGGCGGCGCGGGCGCCGCCCTCGTCGTCGACCACGACGCTCGGCTGGTCCGGCAGCGCGGTGCAGTCCACCATCGCCAGCGGCACGCCCGCGGCGCGGATCTGCTCCACCTCGGGGTGGTCCGCGGACAGCCCGATGACCACGACGCCGTCCACGGTCGCCCGGCCGATGGCGCTGGCCAGCGAGCCGTGCAGGGGCGAGATGAAGTGGAGCGCGTAGCCCTCCTGCTCGGCGGCCAGCGCGACGCCCTCCGAGAAGGCGCCGAAGAACGGGTTGGAGAAGATGACCGACAGGGCCTGCGGCGTCAGCACCCCGATCGTGTGGGTGTGGCGCTGGGTGAGCATGCGGGCGACCGGGTGCGGGCGGTAGCCGAGCGAATCGGCCACGTCCAGGATCCGGCTCGCCGTCTCCGGCGCCAGCCGATCCGGACTGTTGAACGCGAACGACACCGCGGTCTTCGACACGCCCGCCTCACGGGCGACGTCGGCGATGCGCGGCCGTCGCGGGGTCCGCTCCTCCACGGTCTCCTCGCTGCCGGGCTCGCGTGCGCTGGATGGGGACTCGGGGCCTGACAGGGCGTGGCGTCCGCAGATCACCACACCCGCGAGCCGCCTTGCCACGGAGCGCCGGCGTTGGGTATCAAAACCGGTTTAGCAAACCGGTTTAGTGAGATTAGTAAACTGCCGCTCTGGTGTCAATAGCGTTCGCGGCCTGGCGTTCGCCCTCGGGGCCCTCGCCTCGGGCTCCGCGCCCCTCCGGCTGCCTGCCCAGCAGGCGTTGCGATGAAGGTCTTCGCGAAGCTGCGCGCTCAGCAGGCAGGACCGCGATGCAGGCCTCCGAGGTCCGCGATCCCGCCTGCTTGGCAGGCGCGACGATGGGATGTCCATCGGGAGGCCTGTTCAGCGAGCGGGACCGGCGGGCGGGAACCGAGCCGGATCCGGTGGCGCACGCCCTCGGCCGCGGACCGGT
>CAYJOH010000482.1:0-2048 GCA_964371685.1 uncultured Anaerolineaceae bacterium | reverse complement strand
AGGAGCAGGACGGCCAGGATCGTCGCGCTGATCGGGTTGAGCAGCAGGAACGCGGCCGAGCGGGCCGCCGGGATCAGCCGGACGCTCGCGATCGTCAGCAGCTGGCCGGCCACGGCGGCGACGGCGAGCCAGCCGAGGGCGGTCGCGGACTCCCACGGGACCGCGGCGGGCAGCAGGGACGCCGGGTCCTCGAGCAGGACGAAGCCGCCGATCGAGAGCGCGGTGATCGCCATCGACGCGAGCGAGATCCCGGGCCCGTCGAGGCCGTACGGCACGGACCAGCGCCGCGAGAGCACGAGGAACAGGGCGAACGCGACCGCGGCCAGCAGGCCCCACCCGATCCCCACGGCATCCGCGTGCCCGGGGTCGAGCTCGGCGAGCAGCGCCGTGCCGGCCAGCGCCAGCAGGAGCCCCACCAGAACCCTCGGCGCCAGCCGCTCCGGCAGCAGCGCCGGGGCGATGGCCGCCGAGAGCACCGCGTACAGACCGGCGACGAACGCGGTGATCGTGGCCCCGACCTCCGCGACCGCCAGGTTCATGGACACGATGAACACCGGGCCGGCGAGGGTGGCGATCAGCGCCAGCCGCAGCGACCGGGCGAGGCGCGTCCCCTGCGTCGCAGCCGGGCGTGGAGGAGCGGCGAGGAGCGGCGCCACGCGCCCCCGCGCCCAGCCGCGCAGGCCCAGGGCGAGGACGAGCAGGGCGGCCGCGACGGCGCTCCGCCACGCGGCGGCAGGGAGGGGCCCGAAGGCACGCAGCGCGAACGCGGTCGCCACGTACGCAGAGCCGAACGCCGTCGCCGCGAGGGCCGCATACAGCTCGCCGCGGTGTCGCCGCGTGTCCGTGCCCGGGTCCGAGTCGTTCCGCATCGCATCCATCGTCGTCGGTCCGCCCGCCGGGCGCCGGTCGCCCGCGCGGTCGGGACGGCCGGCCTTCCTCGCGGGCGGGTCAGTCGAGCCCGATGATCAGGGCCAGGACGAGCAGCAGGGCAACGCCAACGGTCGCCCAGCGGGCCGCGATCCGCGGCGGCCGCAGCGGCAGCGGCGCCCGGAGCTCCGCCCGCCGCGGGTGGGTCGCGACGAGCGACGCCCCGATCGCGGTGCCGAGGATCAGGACGATGACCGCGAGCGACAGCCCGATCGGGACCTTGACCACGGCCCCGACGAGGATCTTGGCGCCGGCGAACACCAGCAGCGCCGCGAGGCCGGTCTTGAGATACACGAACCGGTCCAGCAGGCCGGCGAGCAGGAAGTACAGCGATCGCAGGCCGAGGATCGCGAACAGGTTGGAGCTGAACACCACGAACGGATCCGTGGTCACCGCGAACACCGCCGGGATGGAGTCGAGGGCGAACATGATGTCGGTCGTCTCGATCGCGACCAGGACCGCGAGCAGCGGCGTGGCCACACGCCGCCCGTGCTCCCGCACGACGAAGGCGGCCCCGCGGTTCCCCTCGGTCATCGGGACGGTACGGCGGAACAGCCGGAGGACCGGGTTGCGTTCCGGCGCCACGGCATGTCCGCGGGATCGAGCGAGCCGGACGCCCGTGACGACCAGCAGCACGCCCAGCAGGTAGATCACCCAGTGGGCGGCGGCGAGGATGGCCGTGCCGGCCGCGATGAACAGGGCCCGGAACACGATCGCGCCCAGGATCCCCCAGAACAGCAGCCGGTGCTGGTACGCGGCGGGGACCGCGAACGCCGCGAAGATGAGGGCGAACACGAACACGTTGTCGACCGACAGCGACAGCTCGATCAGGTAGCCCGCGAGGTACTCGCCGCCCACCTCTCCGCCGCGCGTGGCGGCCACGAAGGCACCGAAGCCCAGGGCGAGGCTCACCCACACCACGCTCCACGCCGCCGCCTCGCGGAACGGCACGGGCCTCGCATCGCGATGGAGGACGAGCAGGTCGAGGGCGAGCATGCCCCCGACGACCAGGGCAAGCACCAGCCAGGGAACGAGATCGGCAGACACGGGACGCCTCCGGCTTCGATGGCCGAAGGTCTCTCCCGACCGTGGTGGCCCTCGGTCGGCCGCAGCGGGCCACC
>CAYJOH010000481.1:0-2062 GCA_964371685.1 uncultured Anaerolineaceae bacterium | reverse complement strand
GGCCGGTGCCGTCGAACCGGGCCGGGTCGCCGGTGGCCGAGACCGCCAGCGCCACGATGCCCGCGACGACGTCGAACGCGCCCAGGCCGATGCCCAGCGCGGCGGCCGCCCGGCCGCCGAACAGCGTGCCCAGCCCGGCGAACGCGTGGCCTGCGGCGACGACCGCGATCATCGGGAGCACGGGGGACAGTGCCTGGAGCGTCGCGACGTCGGTCGCGTCCGCGATCACGATGCCGCGCGAGATGATCGCGCTCGCGACCCCGAAGCCCATCACCGCGGCGGCGAGCGTGAGGCCGGTCGCGACGTGCAGGACGGCGGCGACGAGGCGGGAGGCAAACCCGCGAGCGGCGGGTGGGGCCGCGGTCCAGCCCTGCGCGGGCGACGCGGCGGAGGAGGACACGGTCATGGCGATGATGTCTCCCAGTCACCCGGCCGGGCGACCGGGGCTGGGCCCATCCTCGTCTCGCGCGCGCCCGGGCTCCATCGGCAGCCGTCGCCGGCCGCCATCGTCATTTGTCGGTGCCGGTCAGTGGGTGGCGTACCGGCGTACGTCGCGGACGCCCGAGATTCGGTCGTGGAACTCCGCGCGGATGCGGTTGAGGTCCGGGCGCTCGATGTCCAGCTCCTCGGCCAGCCGGTTCGCGAGCCAGGACTCCGTGGCGTCGACCTCGTCGTCGGCGGCCATCACCACGAAGCAGCAGCGGAGCAGCCGCTCGCGCTCGTCCATGGTCGCGATCGCCTTGAACTCGCGCGTGACGAGGTAGTCCTCGGTCGCCCCGAAGTCACCCGCCTGGCTGCGCGCGAGGTCCGCGACGAGGGCGGCGGTCGTGCCGTCCAGCCCGCCCACCTCGGCCACCAGCCGGCGGATCTCGGCCGCCTCCGCGTCGTTCACGGCGAGGTCCGCGTGCGCCGCGCGCCCGAGCAGGTACGCGAACGCGGCCACGAACCGGGCGCGGGCCGGCGGCAGCGAGCCGAGCCGCGCCGCGATCCGGCGGACGCTCGCGGTCTCGCCGGCCGCGACCTGCGGCAGCGGGGCGCCGGGCTCGACGGGGAGGTCGGGGGACGCGGGCTCGTCGAGGTTGAGCACGCGGCGGAACAGGCTCATCGGGCCTCCAGGGACGATGACAAGGACGTCGGTACGGGCGAGTCTACGTCGATGCCCCGGAGCGCACCCTGGGACTACGGGATGACGATGAACGCATCGACGTCCACCCGTCCGTCGCCAAGCGGCCGGATCTCGATGCGATGGCTACCCGGGGCGAGGTCGACGCGGTACACGATGCCGCGGAACCGCGTCGAGGAGGTCCGCAGGCTCACCGTGGCCACGAGGACGCCGTCGATCCGCACCTGGGCCCGGCCGCCGGTCGCGCCGCGCGTCGCCACCCAGCCGACGCTGCGCCCGGTGAACGTGAACGTCACCCGTCGCCCCGAGCCGGACGTCCGACGCGATGCGCCCCCGGACAGGCGAGATTCGGTCGCCCGCTGCCATCTCCCGTGCCAGGTCACCGCGGAGCTCGCCTCCTGCCGGCGGTGGGGCGTGGACGCAGGCCACGCCCGGAATGCGCTGCTGTTGCCGCGCCCGTCCGTCGCGCGGACCTGGTAGCGATAGCCGGACCCCACCCTGACGGTGCGCTCGAGCGAGGTGCTGGTGGGACTCGGCAGCGCGACGGCGCGCCAGGCACCCCCGTTGACGCTCTCGAACAGCTCGTACCGAGCCACGCCGGAACCGGCATCGGTCGCCGCCCAGGCCAGCCGGACGCGCACGGTCCGGGTACCGATCTTCTGTGACGGGAGCGATCGGGTGATGGTCGTGAACCGCGGCGCGAGGGTGTCCGGCGCCACGGTCACCACGACCGAGGCCTCGGCCGTCGCCCCGCTGCCGTCGGCCACGAGGTAGTCGAACGCGTCCGGACCCGCGTGGCCCGGCGCCGGCGTGTAGACGACGCCGCCGGCGTCGAGCGCAAGGCTGCCGTGGGCGGCCCCCCACGCGTCCGTGACGGCCAGGGTGTCGCCGTCCACGTCGCTGTCGTTGGCGAGCACCGGGATCGGCGTGCCCGGGGAG
>CAYJOH010000480.1:1600-2064 GCA_964371685.1 uncultured Anaerolineaceae bacterium | reverse complement strand
TGCCAGACCTGCGCCGTGGGCATCAGCTCCAGCATCGCGTCCACCATGCCGAGGCCCGCGCGCAGGATCGGGATCAGGCCGATCCGGTCCGCGAGCTCCTCGGCGGCCATGGTCTCGATCGGGGTCCGGATCTCGAGCGGCTGGGTCCGGGCGTCGAACAGGGCCTCGTAGCCCAGCAGCCACGACAGCTCGCGCACGACCTCGCGGAACTTCTTGGGCTCGGTGGACTCGTCACGCAGGATGCCCAGCTTGTGGCGCACCGCGGGGTGCTGCGAGACATGGAGGTTGGGCCAGGCTGCCACGGGATCCCTCGCGCTGCTCGATTGGCCGGCGGGCCGGCCCAGGTGCCCGAATCGTAGCGCGCGCCGGCTCGTCCCCCGCCCCCACTGGCGTCGGCGCGCGACCCGCGCGCTATGCTCGATGTTACAATGCCCTCCCCACGTCCGCCCCCCCCCCCCCGGGCG
>CAYJOH010000480.1:0-1590 GCA_964371685.1 uncultured Anaerolineaceae bacterium | reverse complement strand
CTGCTGGGGTGGGCCGGCGGGCCGGCCCAGGTGGCCGAATCGTAGCGCGCGGAGAGCCGGCCCGGAGCCCGACTCGCCGGAGGGTCCTCGGCCGACCGGCCCGGCCCACGGACTTCGATCACCGGGGGCGACCCGGCGCGCGCTATGCTCGATGTCCCATGGCCGTCCGCCCGTCCGCCCGTCCGCAGCGCGCCACCGCCGCCCGACCGGAGGCCCGCGGGCGCGCCGCGAAGTGGACCGTGCCACCGGTCCTCGTGCGCCAGGTCCGCAACGGGCTCGTGGAGTCCGTCCATCGCGGCGACGTCGTCGAGGTGGACGCGACCGGCCGGGTGCTCCGCGTCCTGGGCGACCCGGACCGCATGGTCAACCTCCGCTCCACGGTCAAGCCGTTCGGCCTCATGGCGCTGCTGCGGGCCGGCGGCCAGCGCGAGTTCGACCTCGTGCCCGAGGAGCTCGCGGTCATGGCCTCGAGCCATTCCGGCGAGGATGTCCACGTCCGCACCATCCAGGCGATGTTCCGGCGGATCGGGATCGCGCAGGGGCTGCTCGCCTGCGGCACCGAGGGGATGCCCCTCGATCCGCTCACGGCGTCGCGCCTCGCCCGCGACGGGGAGCGTCCCGGCCCGCTCCGCCACATGTGCTCGGGCCAGCACTCGGTGTTCATCCTGCTGGCCAAGCTGGGCGGCTGGGAGCTGGAGACGTACTGGCAGGCCGAGCACCCGGCGCACGTCGCGTACCAGGAGGCCGTGGCCGCCGCCTGGAACGTGGCCCCCAACCGCTTGCGGACGGGCATCGACGGCTGCGGCGTCCTGACCTACGCCTTCCCGCTGCGCGAGGTGGCGCGCGCGTACGCGATCCTCGCCGATCCCTCCGCGCTCCCGGCCGGCGACCCGCGGGCCGCCCTCGAGCGCCACTACCTCACGGTCCGGGACGCGATGCTCGCCCACCCGGAGCTCGTGGCCGGGACCCGGGACCGGCTGGACACGTCGCTGATGAAGGCCGCGTCCGGCCGCGTCGTCAGCAAGAGCGGCATGGAGGCGCTGCGGGCGGTCGGCATCCTGCGTGGCCCCCGGGCGAACGGAGCCGAGGTGCCGGCGTCCGGCATGGCGCTCAAGATCGAGGACGGTGACGGCTACGACCGCGGGACGTGGGCCGCGTCCGTCGAGGCGCTGCGCCAGGCCGGGGTGCTGGAGGGGCAGGCACTCCGGGTCCTCGCGCGCTATCACCGGCCCCAGTACCTCGACCCGCACGGCCGGACCGGGGCCGAGGCGGTGCCGGCCTTCGAGCTCGCGCCGGTTGGCGAGCTGACGGGCTGACGATGGGCCCGCCGGCGGCCGGGGCCGGCGGCGGGCGACGGAGAACGCGTCCCATGACGTTCCAGGGAGACCCGTACCGGACCCTCGGCATCGCGCCGGGCGCCTCCCTCAACGAGATCCGCTCGGCCTACCGGCGGCTGGCGAAGCAGTACCACCCCGATGCGGCCGGCGAGCGCGCGCTGCCGCGGTTCCTCGCGATCCAGGCCGCCTACGAGCGGCTGGTGGACGGCGAGGGACGGCTCCGCCCGCCTGCGCCGGGTTCGCGGGCGGGGGC
>CAYJOH010000479.1:0-2073 GCA_964371685.1 uncultured Anaerolineaceae bacterium | reverse complement strand
GGGGAGGAGTCCAGATGGCCAAGAAGTCCATGATCGCGAAGGCAAAGCGGGAGCCGAAACACCCCGTGCAGGGATATCACCGCTGCTATGTCTGCGGGCGTCCGCGGGCATACATGCGTCGCTTCGCGCTCTGCCGAATCTGCTTCCGCGAGCGCGCGCTCGTCGGCGAGCTGCCCGGCGTCACGAAGTCGAGCTGGTAACAAGATGAACATCTCCGACCCGATCGCGGACATGCTCACGCGGGTCCGCAACGCCTCGCGGGCGCGCCACACGGAGGTCGTCGTCCCCGCCTCGCGCACCAAGCGCGAGATCGCGCGCATCCTCAAGGAGGAAGGCTTCATCGCCGACGTCCGCGAGGAGCGCGAGGGGCCGGCGCAGCTCCTGCGCCTCGAGCTCAAGTATGTCGACGGCAAGGTGCCGGTCGTCTCGGGCCTCAAGCGGATCAGCAAGCCGGGCCTGCGCGTGTATGCGCGCAAGACCGACATCCCGCGCGTCCTGGGCGGCCTCGGCGTCGTGATCGTCAGCACGTCGAAGGGGATCATGACCGGCAGCCAGGCCCGCCAGGCCCAGCTGGGTGGCGAGATCCTCGCCTACGTCTGGTAGCGCGATGTCCCGAATCGGCCGACTCCCCATCCTCGTTCCCGCCGGCGTGGACGTCACGTTCGACGGGCGCATCGTGACCGTGACGGGCCCCAAGGGGACCCTGACCCGCGAGCTCCCGCCGCGGATCGAGGTCGAGCGCGAGGGCGACAGCCTCGTGGTCACCCGGCCCACGGAGCAGAAGCTCGACAAGTCCCTCCACGGCCTCACGCGCACGCTCGTGAACAACATGGTCGTCGGGGTCACCACCGGGTACCGCAAGGGCCTCGAGATCGTCGGCGTCGGCTACCGCGCGCAGAAGGTTGGCGAGAAGCTCCAGCTCGCGCTCGGCTACAGCCACCCGATCGAGATCGAGCCGCCGGCCGGCATCAGCTTCGAGGTCGAGAACCCCCTCCGCGTCGCGGTGGTGGGCATCGACAAGGAGCTCGTGGGCCAGGTCGCGGCGAAGGTCCGCGCCACCCGCAAGCCCGAGCCCTACAAGGGCAAGGGCGTCCGGTACGCCGGCGAGCAGGTCCGCCGCAAGGCGGGCAAGGCCGGCAAGATCGGCGGGAAGAAGTAGCCATGACCAAGCTCGCCACCCGCTCCGCGGCGCGCACCAAGCGCCACGAGCGCCTCCGCCTCCGCCTGTCGGGCACGCCCGCGCGTCCCCGCCTGGCGATCTTCCGCAGCCTGAACCACATCTACGCCCAGGTCATCGACGACACCTCGGGCAGCACCCTCGCCGCCGCCTCCTCGCTGGAGGGCGGCCTCAAGGGGGCTGCCGGCACCAAGATGGACGACGCCAAGCGCGTCGGCCAGCTCGTCGCCGAGCGCGCCAAGGCCGCCGGCATCGCGCAGGTGGTGTTCGACCGTGCGGGCTTCAAGTACCACGGGCGAGTCCGCTCGCTCGCCGAGGCGGCCCGCGAGGCCGGCCTCGACTTCTAGAGGACACGCCTGTGGCCCGGATCGACCCGAACAAGCTCGCGCTCGAGGAGCGCGTCGTCCAGATCAACCGCGTCGCCAAGGTCCACAAGGGCGGCCGCCGGTTCTCGTTCTCGGCGGTGATCGTCGTGGGCGATGGCGCCGGCCACGTCGGCGTGGGCCTGGGCAAGGCCGGTGACGTCCCCGAGTCCATCCGCAAGGGTGTCGAGGACGCGAAGAAGAACATCGTGAAGATCCCGATGGTCGGGACGACGATCCCGCACGAGGTCCGGGAGGAGTACGCCGCCGCGCGCGTCCTGCTCAAGCCCGCCTCGCAGGGGACCGGCGTCATCGCCGGCGGCGCCGTCCGCGCGGTGGTCGAGGCCGCGGGCGTCCGCGACATCCTGGCCAAGGTGCACGGCTCCACCAACCCGGTGAACGTGACCCGGGCGACGCTCAACGCGCTGCGCGGCCTGCGCTCGGTCGAGGAGCTGTCCCGCCAGCGCGGCGTGAAGCTCCGCCTCGTGGTGCCCGGCCAGCCGGCCGCGGCGCAGGAGGTGGCCGATGGCCGGT
>CAYJOH010000478.1:0-2076 GCA_964371685.1 uncultured Anaerolineaceae bacterium | reverse complement strand
GTCCTCGTGCCGATGTACCTGATCATCGGCGTGTGGGGCGGCGCGAACCGGATCTACGCCACGATCAAGTTCGTCCTGTACACCCTGGTCGGCTCGCTGCTGATGCTGGTCGCGATCCTGGCCACCGCGTTCACGTACCAGGCGGCGACCGGGTCGTGGGCGGGCGCCTTCGACCTCGAGGTCCTGAGCGCACACGCGGCGACCGGCGCCTTCGACCCAACGTTCCAGTTCCTCGCCTTCGGCGCCTTCTTCCTCGCGTTCGCGATCAAGGTGCCGATGTTCCCGTTCCACACCTGGCTGCCCGACGCGCACGTCGAGGCCCCCACCGCGGGCTCCGTGATCCTGGCCGGCGTCCTGCTCAAGCTGGGCGGCTACGGGTTCATCCGGTTCGCCCTGCCGCTGTTCCCGGACGCGGCGCAGACGTGGGCCCCGGCGATCATCGTGCTGTCGCTGATCGCGATCATCTACGGGGCGGTCGTGGCCCTCGTCCAGCCGGACCTCAAGAAGCTGGTGGCGTACTCCTCGGTCAGCCACATGGGCTTCGTGACCCTGGGCATCTTCGTGTTCCAGCCCCAGGCCCTCCAGGGCGCGATCCTGCAGATGGTCAACCACGGGCTGATCACCGGCGCCCTGTTCCTCCTGGTGGGCGTGATCTACGAGCGGACCCACGACCGGACGATCGCCAAGATGGGCGGGCTGGGGGCGAAGGTCCCGGTCTATGCCGCCTTCTTCGGGTTCTTCGTGTTCGCGTCGGTCGGCCTGCCGGGCCTGTCCGGGTTCGTGGGCGAGTTCCTCACGCTGATCGGCACGTTCGCCGTCCAGCCGTGGGCGGCCGTGGTGGCGACGTTCGTGATGATCCTCGCCGCCGGGTACCTGCTGTGGATGCTCCAGCGGGTGGCGTTCGGCGAGGTGTCGGACTTCCTCAAGGGGCTCGGCGGGCACCTGACCGACATGCGCCCCGTCGAGGTGTTCACGCTCGTGCCGCTGGGCGCGCTGGTCGTCGTGTTCGGCCTGTTCCCCGGCCTGATCCTGGACCTCGTGGACGGGTCCGTCACCCAGACCCTGAACGCGGTCCTGCAGGGCGCGCCCGTCGCCCTCGGGCTGTGGCGGTAGGAGGCTGAGCGTGGGCTTCGAAGACGCCGTCACCCTCGCCCCCTTCATCGCGGCGATCCTGGTCGCGGCAGCGATCCTGTTCGTGGACTTCGTCGCGCCCGGGCGCAAGGTCCCGGCGCTGGCGGTCACGTTCGTGGGCCTGGCGCTGGTGGCGGTCCTCGTCGTGCTCACCGGCCAGAGCGCCGTCACCGGCCGGGACGAGGTCACGGCGTTCCAGGGCGCCTACGTGGTCGATCCGCTGACGACGTTCCTGGACCTGCTGTTCGTCTCGATCGCCGCCCTCACCATCGCGTTCGCCCCGGACTACCTCGAGGAGCGGGACCTGCCGGTGGCGGAGTTCGCCGCCGTGCTCGTGTTCGCGATCTCGGGCGCGATGCTGATCTCCGCGTCCGCGGACCTGCTGGTCCTGTTCCTGGGCCTGGAGCTGATGGTGCTGCCCGGCTACGTGCTCGCGGGCTATCACAAGTCGGACGGGTACAGCACCGAGGGCGCGATCAAGTACTTCCTCCTGGGCTCGTTCTCGAGCGCGATCTTCCTGTTCGGCCTCGCGTTCGTGTGGGGCCTCACGGGCACCACCAGCATCGCCGGGGTCGCCGGCGTGCTGGACCAGGTCGCGCAGGGGCGGCCGCTGTCGCCCGGCCTCGGCATCGGCCTCGCGTTCCTGACCACGGGCGTGGCGTTCAAGATCGCCGCCGTCCCGTTCCACTACTGGACGCCCGACGCGTACCAGGGCTCGCCGACGCCGGTCACCGGCTACCTGTCGGTGGGCCCCAAGGTGGGAGCCTTCGCGCTGATCATCCGGCTGTTCGCGGAGGCCCTCGGGCCGCTGGCCGCGGACTGGAACGTCGTGGTCATGGTCCTCGCCGCCACGACGATGACGCTGGGCAACCTGGTCGCCCTCACGCAGGACAACGTCAAGCGGATGCTGGCCTACTCCTCGATCGCCCACACCGGCTACATGCT
>CAYJOH010000477.1:0-2101 GCA_964371685.1 uncultured Anaerolineaceae bacterium | reverse complement strand
GGTGGCGGGCCCAGGGCGAGACGTTCACGGTCTGGTTCCGGACGCTGAGCCGGCGGGCGGCGGCCGGCGTCGGGCCGGCCGACCGCGACAACGGCACCGGCGATCCGGACGCCGTCGACGCCCGCGTCGTCGTCCGGCGGCCGTTCGCCAGCGGGATCCTCGACGCGACCTGGACCACGCCGCTCGTCGTGCTGCTCGCGCTCGGGACCGGGTCGATCATCTTCGACGGGCTGTCGCAGACGGTGGCGTTCGCGTCGCTGTTCGGGGCGCCCGGGCTGGTCGCGAAGACGCTGCTGCTGTTCGGGTTCCTGGGCCTGATCGCGGCGGCGGCCCTGTCGGTGGCGCGGATCGTGAGCACGGGCGCGATCGGGGCCGGGTTGCTGCCGATCGCCGTGGGCTACCTCGTCGCGCACTACCTGACCTACCTGCTGATCGACGGCCAGCGGATCGTCATCGCGATCTCGGACCCGCTCCAGACCGGCGCCGACGTGTTCGGCACCGCGTTCTTCGAGCCCGCCGTCGACTGGCTGCCGGCGGGTCTCGTCTGGACGGTGCAGCTGGCCGCGGTCGTCGGCGGGCACATGCTGGGTGCCTGGGCGGGACACGTGACCGCGCAGCGCGACATGGACGCGCTCGCCAGCGCCCGGCCGGCGCGCGACCGGCGCCACCGCAAGATCGCAGACTCGCGGCCGGCCGCGACGCGCAATGTCCGCGCGCGGGAGATCCCGCTCGCCCTGGTGATGGTCGGCCTGACCACGCTCACGCTGTGGTCGCTGGGCCAGGCGATCGTGGTCGAGGAGGCGGCCGAGGGCGCCGCTCCGGGGGTCTCGGTCCCCGGCTAGGCCATGACGGGGCGCTCCGCGACCGCCGGCACCCAGTCCGTGATCGGGCGAACCGCGGAGATCAGGTCGGCGAGGGCCGGGTCGAGCGCCTCGGCCGCCGCGATGGCCGTCTCGATCGCGGTCAGGCACAGGATGCCCTCGGCGATCGCCTGGTGGCGGATCTCCGCGGCGTCGCGCACGGGCCCGGAGCGCGGCGTGGGCGTGTTGACCACGAGCCGGACGCGGCCGCCGGCGATCAGCGCCAGGATCCCGGCCTCGTCGCCCGCTGGCTCCTCGCCCAGCTTCGCGACCGGCTCCGCGGCCAGGCCCGCCCGCTCCAGGGCGGCCCGCGTCCCGGCGGTCGCCGCCAGGCGGTACCCGGCGCGCGACAGGGCGCGGGCGAGGTCCAGCAGCCCCCACTTGTCCCGGTCGGCGATCGACAGCAGGGCGAGCGGGGGTTCGCCGGCCCCCGGGCGCGGCGGGATCAGCGAGGCGCCGGTCAGGGCCTTGGCCATCGCCACCCGCGGGTCCTCCGCGATGCCGATGACCTCGCCCGTGGACTGCATGAACGGTCCCACCGAGGGGTCCACGCCCTTGAGCTTGGCCGTCGAGAAGGCCGGCGCCTTGACGGCGACGAACGACGGCTCGGGCCACAGCCCGTCCGGGTAGCCGAGGTCCGCGAGCGTGGCGCCGAGCGAGATCCGGACCGCCAGCTCCACCATCGGCACCCCGGTCACCTTGGACAGGAACGGCACGGTCCGGCTGGCGCGGGGGTTGACCTCGATCAGGTACACGCCGTCGTCGCGGACGATGAACTGGGCGTTGACGAGGCCCTCGGCGCCGAGCGCGAGGCAGATCCGCTCCATGGTGGCGACGATGAGCTCGCGGTCGCCCTCCGCCACGTGCTGCGGCGGGAACACGGCGATCGAGTCGCCGGAGTGCACGCCCGCGCGCTCGACGTGCTCGAGCAGGCCGGGGATCAGGACCCGCGCGCCGTCGCACACGGCATCGACGTCCACCTCGATGCCCTCGAGGAACCGGTCGATGCGCACCGGCCGGTCTGGATCCACGACGGCGGCGGCGGCCAGGTGGCGGGCCAGGTCCTCCGGCGAGTACGCGAAGTCGATGGCGAGGCCGCCGATGACGAACGACGGGCGCACGATCACCGGGTAGCCGATGCGCTCGGCGAGCGTGAGCGCCTCCTCGATCGACTCCGCCATGCCGCCCTCCGGCTGCGGGATGCCCAGGCGGTCCAGCAGCGCGCTGAAGCGGGTGCGCTC
>CAYJOH010000476.1:0-2101 GCA_964371685.1 uncultured Anaerolineaceae bacterium | reverse complement strand
GCACCTGACACGCCCCCTCTGTCGCCGGTCTGGCGACCGTGTTCGGCGCTGGCGGCGGGACCAGCTCATACCG
This sequence comes from uncultured Anaerolineaceae bacterium, assembly GCA_964371685.1. Lineage (GTDB taxonomy): Bacteria > Chloroflexota > Limnocylindria > Limnocylindrales > CSP1-4 > CAIXZV01. The sequence continues at coordinate 2,028 of CAYJOH010000476.1, read as the reverse complement.
TGAGGCCGAGGAGACGGACGTCGTCCTCCTGTGGGGCAGCAACGCCCGGGAGACGCATCCGATCTTCTTCCACCACCTCCTGAAGGGGGTGCGCCGCGGCGCGCGCCTGATCGCAGTCGACCCCCGGCGGACGTCCAGCGCCCAGTGGGCGGACCTGTGGCTGGGCCTCGACGTCGGCTCCGACATCGCGCTGGCCAACGCGATGGGGCGCGAGATCATCGCAGCCGGCCTCCACCACCGCGAGTTCATCGAGCGGGCGACGTCCGGGTTCGAGGCCTACCGGGCGGCCGTGGAGCCGTACACCCTCGACCACGCCGAGCGCGAGACCGGCGTCCCGGCGGCGGCCATCCGCGAGGCCGCGCACGCCTACGCGAAGGCAGACCGGGCGATGATCTGCTGGACGCTGGGCATCACCGAGCACCACAACGCCGTGGACAACGTGCTGTCGCTGATCTCGCTGGCCCTGCTCACGGGACACGTGGGGCGGTACGGCAGCGGCATCAACCCGTTGCGCGGCCAGAACAACGTCCAGGGCGGCGGCGACATGGGCGCGCTGCCGGACCGGCTGCCCGGCTTCCAGCACGTGGAGCAGGCCGCGCTCCGGGCGCCGTTCGAGGCGGCGTGGGGGGTGCGCGTTCCGCCGACGCGCGGGCTGCACCTGTCGGGCATGTTCGACGCGATGGAGCGGGGCGAGCTCAGCGCGCTGTACGTGATCGGCGAGAACCCGATGCAGTCCGAGGCGGACCGCCACCGCACGGAGCGGCTGCTGCGCGGCCTCGAGTTCATGGTCGTGCAGGACATCTTCCTCACGGCGACCGCCGAGGTCGCCGACGTGGTCCTGCCGGCCGCCGCGGCGTGGGCCGAGAGCGAGGGCACCGTCACCAACTCCGAGCGACGCGTCCAGCGGGTGCGGCGCGCCCTCGTGCCGCCGGGCGAGGCGCGCGACGACCTGGCGATCATCTTCGACATCGCCCGTGGCCTGGGGCATGACTGGGGCGAGCCGTCGGCCGAGGCGGTGTGGGAGGAGGTCCGGCGCCTCTCCCCGGTGCATCGGGGCATGAGCTACGCGCGGCTGGAGGCGGAGGGCGGGCTTCAGTGGCCGTGCTACGACGAGACGCACCCGGGCGAGCTGTTCCTGCACTCCCGGCTGTGGGAGGACCCGGTGCCGGGCAACCGGGCGCCGTTCGTGCCGGTGGAGCACGACCCGCCGGTGGACCGCCTGTCCGACGACTTCCCGATCCGGCTCACGACCGGCCGCCACCTCGACTCCTACAACACCGGCGTCCAGACCGGCGGCTACCGCTACCCACGGCGTCGCGGCGAGACGCTGGACCTCTCGCCGGAGGACGTCGCCCGCCTGGGGCTGGCCGCGGGCGAGCGCGTGCGCGTCGTCTCGCGCCGTGGCTTCGTCGAGGCGCCGGTCCGCTCCGATCCGGGGCTGCGGCCCGGACTCGCGTTCATGACCCTTCACTTCCAGGACGACGTGGCGGTCAACAACCTCACGATCGACGCCACGGACCCGAAGTCCGGCACGGCCGAGTTCAAGGCGACCGCGATCCGGGTGGAGAAGCTTGGCGCCGCGGTGGCCGCGCGCGGGTCGGAGGACGGTGGATGAGCTTCCTCTCGCGGCTGTTCGGCGCTGACGACCAGGACGACGACGACGTGCGGCTCATCGATCGGCTGGCGGCCGCCGGGGTGGACCTCTCGCGGCCGCTCGACGTGGAGCACGTGCTCTCGATGCCGGACGAGCGGTCCGCCCGGCAGGTCGTCGCCGCGCTCGCGAACACGGGCGGCACGGTGCAGCTCAGTCCCGACCTGCTGGGGCGCCGCTGGAACGTGCGGGTGACGCTCCCCATGGTGATCACGCTCGAGCGGATGGTGGCGATCCGGGAGCAGCTCGACGCCTTCGCCGGCGAGCGCGGCGGACGGTACGCGGGCTGGGGCACGAGCGGCCGCCAACCCTGAGCTGCGCCCGTCGCCCGGCGTGGCCCGGCCCCGCCTCGCCCGGCGTCGCGCGCTGGCCACGGC
>CAYJOH010000475.1:0-2102 GCA_964371685.1 uncultured Anaerolineaceae bacterium | reverse complement strand
AGCATCCGGCGGCCGGCCGCGTACGAGGCGCGCGGCGACCCGGAGACCTTGCTCTCCCCGCCGCGCCGGCGGCGGAACCTGGCGGGCGCCTCCGCCACGCGAACGCCGGGGGTGCGCAGCGCGCGGCTGACCAGCTGGACGGTCCAGCCGTAGCCGGTGTCGTCCGGGTCCAGCGCGACCAGGGCCCGTCGCCGGATGACCTTGAACGGCGGCAGGTCGTGGACGGTGCGGCCCGTGCGGAACCGGAGGAGCCCGGCGACGAGCCGGTTGCCGAGGACGGCGTGCCAGGGAATCGCCCCCGACTCGTTGGTGCCCCGCGAGCGAGCCCCCAGCACGAGGTCCGCGCCGTCGAGGGCGGCGACCAGCCCGGGCAGGTCGGCGGGGTCGCAGGAGCCGTCGCCGTCGAGGAACGCGAGGACCGGGTGATCGACGGCGGCCCGGGCCGCACCCGTGAGGCAGGCGCGTCCGTACCCGCGCCGGCGCTCGTCCACGACGATCCCGCCCGCCGCGCGGGCCGCGTCCGGCGTGCCGTCGGTGGAGCCCCCATCGATGACGAACACGCAGCACGCCCCGGCCGCGTGCAGGCCGGCGGTCAGCTCCTCGATCGCCGTCACCTCGTCGAGCACCGGGATCACCGCGGCGACCCGATGATCCGTCACGGTTCCGGCCCCCACAGGCGGAATCGCCCATCGTCGACGAGCAGCGGTCGGCTCGACTCCTCTAGGGCCGCGATGAACGCCGGCCGATCTGCCCAGCGGAAGCGCCCGGTGACGTATGGCCGGCGGTCGACCAGGACGTACGCGTCCGGCGCGTCGTACGGCAGCAGCTCGAGGGACCGGCGATCCGCTACCACAGACGCGAGGCCCCAATCCACGGACAGGACCGCATCCGCGGGGACGTGCGCGGCCACGTCCCGCAGCCGCTCGATCGCGGCCGGCCGCGCCCAGAACCCCCGCTCGAGATCGCTGAACGGCGGGATGGAGCCGGCCGCGAAGGCGGCGATCAGCGCGGGCAGCGCGAGCATCGCCATCGCCCACGGCCTCGATCCGTCGCGGCGCGGCGCCGGGCCGACGAACCCCGCGGCCGTCACGGAGCCGTGCCGCGCGCTCCTGCGGCGGCGCCGGCGGCGGGCCCGCAGCACCAGCGTGAGCAGCCGGCGGCCACCGAGCGCGGCCGCGACCATCGCCGGCACGACGAGCAGCAACCCGTACTGGAGGAGGACGTCGTGCTGGGGCCCCTGGCTGCTGAGCAGGTGCGCAACCAGCGGCGGGAGGACCAGCAGCAGCCAGCGCGGCCGGAGCAGCGCCAGCCCGCCGAGGCCGGCCATCAGCCACGCCGCGACGATCCAGCCGTCCGGCCGGGCCAGCGCGGCGGCGACCTCGCCCGTCCGCTCGAACACCGAGTTGACCACGCCGACGCCACCGCCCAGCCACGCGTAGTACCGGTCCGTGTCGTACGCGACGCCCGCCCGGAGGAACGGCTTGACCACGCCGAACACGGCGATCCCCCACGCGACCGCGATGCCGACGAGGATGAGCCCGCCGCGCCGCGGACCTGTGCGAACGCGACCCGGGGCGCGTACCGCGACCAGCAGCCCGATCACGGCCACGGGGTAGGCCTGGTCCTCCTTCGCCAGCAGGGCGATGACGGCGGCGAGGAGCATCAGACGGGTGCGGCGGGTGAGCCCGGCCCAACCCGCCAGCAGGACGAGCGGGAGCGCCAGCGACTCGGTGTGGAAGTCGGCGCGGACCTGCTGCTGCATGATCGGCCACATGGGCATCGGCGCGGCCAGGGCCATGGCCAGCCAGGCGGCCCGCCGCCCGCGCCCGAGCGCCGCGCGGAGCAGCAGGAAGGCCGCGGGCACGGACAGCCCGAGCGCGGCGGCCTGGAGGATCGTGAGCACCCGCGCATCGGGCAACGCGAGCTCTGCGACCGCGGGGACGACGAGCAGCGGGGAGAAGTGGAGGCCCAGGAAGTCGCCCGGGTTGAAGCTGGACCGGAAGCCCTGCCCCTGCCCGATCGACCACACGAGCTGCTGGAAGTACGCCTGGTCGAAGGCGTTGGTGGCGAGGCCCTCCGCACGCAGCCACCCGAGCCAGGCC
>CAYJOH010000474.1:0-2108 GCA_964371685.1 uncultured Anaerolineaceae bacterium | reverse complement strand
GGGCCTCCTAGGGGTGGGTGGGCGCGTGCGGGGGCGCCGGCACCGGGGCGGCCGCCGGCGCGCGGGCGGCCCGCGCGGCCGCGAGGGCGGCGTCGAAGTCCGCCACGAGGTCCGCCTCGTCCTCCAGCCCCACGGAGACCCGCAGCAGGCCCTCGCCGATCCCCGCCGCCGCCAGCGCCGCGGCGTCGAGCGCCCGGTGCGAGGACGTCGGCGGGTGGACGACCATCGTGTGCACGCTGCCGAGGCTCGCGGTCCGCTCCGGGATCGTCAGCGCGTCGAAGAAGGCGCGGCCCGCCTCACGGCCACCCGCGAGGTCCACGGACAGCATCGCGCCACCTGAGTCGAGGATGCGCTCCGCCACGGCGCGCTGCGGATGGCTGGCCAGCCCGGGGTAGATGACGCGGCTCACGCCCGCCTGACGCTCCAGCCGCGCCGCGAGTGCCGCCGCGGTGCGGGCCTGGCGCTCCATCCGGACCGCGAGCGTCGCGATGCCCCGCAGCACGAGGAACGCCGCGAACGGCCCGAGCGTCGCCCCGGTGTCGATCTGGGCGGATCGGACGGCCGCGATCCGCTCGGCCGACCCCACGACGGCGCCGGCCATGACGTCCGAGTGCCCGGACAGGTACTTGGTGCCGGACTCCATCACGAGGTCGGCGCCGTGCGCCAGCGGGCGGCACACGGCCGGCGAGGCGAACGTGTTGTCCACGGTCAGCAGCGCGCCGTGGCGGTGGGCCACCTCGGCCAGGGCCGGGATGTCCGCCAGCACGCAGGTGGGGTTCGCGATCGTCTCCACGTGGAGGACCCGCGTCGGGGCGGCGGCGAGGGCGGCCTCCACGGCCGCGAGGTCGGTCGTGTCGACGTACGCCACGTCCACGCCCAGCCGGCCGAAGGCGGAGACCGCCTGGGTGCGGGTCGTGCCGTAGCCCACCTGGCCGATGAGCAGCCGGTCGCCCGCCTGGAGCAGCGACAGGAACGCGGCGTGGATCGCGGCCATGCCGGTAGCCAGCGCGATCCCGGCCTCGGCGTCGTGGAGCTCGGCGATCGCGTCGCCCAGCGCGGTGACCGTGGGGTTGTCGATCCGGCTGTAGGCGTACCCGGGCTGCTCGCCGGTGAGGACGGCGGCCAGCTCGTCGGCGTCGGCGGACGCGAAGGTCGCGGTCTGGTAGATGGGCACGGCCGTCGGCCGCTGGGCGACGGCCGGCAGGCGCGACGCCGCGCGGATCGCGCGCGTGGACGGGCCGGGCCGGGAACGCGGGTCGCTCACCGGCCGATCCTACACCGGGCGGCCGCGACCCCCGGCCGGGGCGCCCTCGGCGGGGGTGCCGTCGGTGTCCATGACCGGCACCCCGGTCACGCGGTCGCGCCCGGAGCGCTTGGAGCGGTACATCGCCTCGTCCGCGCGCTCGAGCAGCTCGTCGATCGTGGTCGCCTCGCCCGGGTAGGTGACCAGCCCCACCGACACGGACGTCGCGATCTGCTCGCCATCGACCGCGATCCCCGACTCCGCGACGCCGCGCCGGATCTTCTCGGCCAGCACCCAGCCGCCCGTGGGATCGGTCTCGGGCAGGAGCACGACGAACTCGTCGCCGCCGAACCGGGCCCCGGTGTCGATCTTGCGGATCCCCTCGCGGATCACCTCGCCGACGGTCCGCAGCGCCCGGTCGCCCGCCAGGTGGCCGTACCGGTCGTTGATGCCCTTGAGCTCGTCGAGGTCGATCATCAGCAGGCAGAAGCCGCGCCCGGTCCGCTCGCTCCGGGCGAGCTCCCGCTCCAGCGACGTGAACAGGAACGCGCGCGTGCGCAGCCCCGTCAGGGCATCCACCGTCGCGTACCGGAACGCGGCCTCGCGCGCGCGAGCCTGCTCGCGGCGGAGCGCCAGCGCCGCGGCGAGCGCAACGCCCGTCAGCACGGCGATGGCGATCAGCGCCAGGCTCAGCTCCGTCTGCACGCCTCAGCCCCCGTCGGCGGCCATCGCGCGGCCGCGTGGTCGAATGCTACTCCGTCGCCGCCCCGGGCCTCGCGCCCGGGTCCGCGACGCGTCATCCGCTACCGCGTCCCCCACTGGTAGCTCTGCTTCATGAGCCGCAGGTACACGAACGTCTCGGTCT
>CAYJOH010000473.1:0-2112 GCA_964371685.1 uncultured Anaerolineaceae bacterium | reverse complement strand
AGCACCCACGCGGCCAGGTCCGCCACCACCTCCGCCGCCACGTGCCCCGGCACCGCGTACTCCGCCGGCCGGCTGGGACCCTCGCCGGCGAGCAGCAGGTGGTTGAGCGCCGGGTACTCGCGGATCGTCACGTCGTCGCGCCCGGCCAGCGCGGTCCGCCATGCCACCAGCTCCGACGGCGGCACCTGGTAGTCGCGGCCGCCCTGCGAGAGGAAGATCGAGATCGGCAGCGCCGCTGCGGTCGCGACGGCGTCGTACGTGCGGAGATCCAGCCAGTACGCCGCCGGGATCCCGAGCGGCAGCTCCGAAGCCGGCGTGGACGCCGACAGCGACCCGGACTCGGCCCGCGCCGCCTGCGCCCGCACGGTCTCCAGCTGCGCCGCGGCCTGCGGGTCAGCCCCGCCCTCATCCGAGGCGAGGTACTCGTACTGGTCCACGATCAGCCGCGACAGCGGGCTGCTGCCTGCCTCCAGCAGCGCGATGCCGGCCACCCGCCCGTCGGCCTCGGCCGCAATCCGCGGGGCGAGGAACCCGCCCAGGCTGTGCCCCACGACGAACACCCCCGCCGGATCGACGCCCGCCGTCCCGCGCAGCAGCTCCACCGCCGCCAGCGCGTCGTCGACCGTCTCCTCGCGGACCGTGATGCTCGCCCCGTCGGCTGCCATCGCGGCCCCGTGCACCTTCGTCCGCTTGTCGTAGCGCAGGACGGCGATCCCGCTCGACGCCAGGCCCCACGCGAGGTCCCGCAGCGGCGCGTTCGGTCCGACGGTCTCGTTGCGGTCCTGCGGCCCAGACCCCGCCACCAGCACGACCGCCGGGAACGGCCCGTCGCCCACGGGCATGGACAGCGTCCCGGGCAGGGCCCACGGGTCGGCGCCCACGGTGACCTCGGTCTCGGTGAAGGCCTCCAGCCGGACGTAGGGGGCCGGCGACGGCGACGCGGACGGCGAGCCCGACCCCGCCGGGACCGGCGTGCCGAGGTGGAGCCCCGCGACGAGCCCGTCCGAAGTGACGCTGACGATGAGCGGCACGGTGGCGTCCGCGAACCGCCCCTGGACCGTGACGTTGGTGTAGGGCGGGACGTCGGCAGTCTCTGCCTCGCCGAGCTCCCCGAACGCCCCGAACTGCCCCTCGAACTGGGCCCACAGCGTGTCGAGCACCGCGGCCGGTGCCGCGGCCCGCATGGTCGGGTCCTCCATGCCTTCCGCTGCGGCGGTGTCGCCGGACGCGATCGCCTCGAGGAATGCGAGCGCGACGTCGGCCGCCTCGCCGCCCGGCCCGCCGCCCGAGGGCGTTGCGGACGGCGACGGACCGCCACCCGACGGCGACGGAGTCGCGGACGGCAGCGGGGTCGGCGAGACCGACGCGCACCCGGCGGCGAACGCGCAGACGAGGGCCACGACGACCAGGCGGCCGACCACGGACATGCCCCGACCTTACCCCGCGGGCGGCGTCCAGCGCAGGAACACCAGCGCCACCACGACCACGACGTTCACCGCCAGCGCCGCGATCGTGTTGAACAGCGGCCAGTTGCCGAAGAACAGCACGATCCCGGCCGCGGACACCACGGCGGATGCGATCGCGATCGGCTGCCACAGGTCGCTGCTGCTGAAGAAGAACAGCCCGGCCGCGAGGACGAACCCCGCCAGCGACACGAGCCAGAACGCGTTCGCGACCAGCGTTGCCGTCCGCGGCTCCATCGACGACAGCAGCCACGACTTCGCCGCCGTCCACGACCCGGTGTTGGTGTTCGGCCGCGCGGCGATCCATGCCAGCGCCCCCATCGCGCCCCCGTGCCCCAGGCCGTGGAGCAGCAGCATCCCGAACCACACGAGCCTGACCCACTGATCTGACACGAACGCCTCGCCCTCCACCACGTCGGACGCCCAGCGCACGATCGTCCGCCGTCCCGCCCGCGACAAGGGCCGCCCGGCCCGACGAGCGCGATAATCACGCCGCCGGCCACGCCCGGACCGGCACCGACGAGGACCACGTGGACCACACCGTCATCGGCAGGCTCGCCGAGCTGGCCAGGATCGGCGACTTCCTGGCCGTCGCCCGCACCCGTGCGCACACGCTCCTGGTCGAGGGCGAGCCCGGCATGGGCAAGAC
>CAYJOH010000472.1:0-2115 GCA_964371685.1 uncultured Anaerolineaceae bacterium | reverse complement strand
GCCCAGGTGCTGGGCCTCGGCACCGGCGGCGCCGCAACGCCCGCGACGCTGGCACCCGCCGGCGGGGCGGCCGCGAAGACGCGCGACGTGGTGCTGGCGGCGCTCGAGGGCGCCGCATTCCAGGTCGAGGACCCGCAGATCGCGTATCGCCCCGGCGAGAGCCCTGCCCTCGTCGCCGTGCCGCGCGTCGTGCTCCAGGCGGTGCTGCCGGCCGATCCCGGCGCCGGGTACGTCGTGATCTACGAGCTGCCGACCAACGGCGAGGCGGACTCGGTCGGGCGGGACTTCGCCGCCTACCTCGCGTCGGGCACGGGCGCGATCCAGTACCCGCGCGACGCGCAGTTCGTGCTCCGGCGCCTCGGGCGGACGCTCGTGTTCTTCCCGTGGTCGCCATCGGTCTCGCCGGACCCCGAGGTGGCGCGCCTCGCGGCCACGCTTGGCACGATCGGGGAGCCGGTCGCCGCTCGCTAACGCCGGAGTCAGTCGGGGGTCAGCCGCCGGACGGCGGTCCCGCCTTCGCCCAGGCCCGGACCGGGTCGCGCTTCACCTTGAGGGTGTGGGTCCGCGGGAAGTCCGGATCCGGCCACAGGCGCCAGCCCGCGACCCGCTGGTTCGGCCCGAGGACGGCATTGGCCGCCTTGACCGCGGCCGCGATCGATGCGCGGGTCTCCTCCGGCGACGGGGCCGTCCCACCGAGCGGACCTGCGGGCGCGAGGCAGACGGCCTCGATCCGGCCGGGCTCCGTCTCGATGACCACCGACTCCCGGATACCGGCGTCGCGCAGCGCGATCTCGATGTCCTCCGGGAACACGTTGAACCCGTTGGGCAGGACGATCATGTCCCGCATCCGGCCGTGGAGGACGAGGCGGCCCTTGTGGTCGAGCCTGCCGAGGTCACCGGTCCGGTACCAGCCGTCGTCGGTGAATGCCGCCTTCGTCGCTTCCGGGTCCTCCCAGTAGCCCTTGAACATCGTCGGGCCGCGGAACTGGATCTCTCCCTCTCCGGTGATCCGCATCTGGATCGGCGGTGGCGGGGTGCCCACCGTGCCGAGGGCGTGGTCCTTGAACGTGGTGCAGGCGCCGGCCGCGGTCTCGGTCGCACCGTAGCCCTGGAGCACGACGATCCCCAGGTCCTCGAACCCCTGCTGGAGCTCGGGCGGCAGGTAGGCGGCCGCCGACACGAGGAGCCGCATGCCGCCGCCCAGCTGCGCGTGGACCGACCGGAAGATCACCCGCCGCAGGGCCATCGGCAGCCGCCGGGCGATCCGGCGGAACCGCTCGAACTTCGCCTCCGCGCCGCGCTTGGCCACTTCGCGCGTGATCGCGGACCACAGCAGGTCGAGCATCGCGGGCACCACGAGCATGGTGGTCACGCCGTGGTCGCGCAGGCCGTCGAAGATGACCCGCGGGTTGCGGCTGCGCACGTAGAGGATGTCGGAGCCCACGTCCATCGCGTAGTACAGCGACACGTTCTGCTCGAGCGAGTGCGACAGCGGCAGCACCGACACGAGGCGATGCTGCATCGGCGGCACGATCTGGTGGAACGTGCCCACGGCCGCGAGCATGTTGTCGTGCGCCAGCATCACCCCCTTGGGCGCGCCGGTGGTGCCCGACGTGAACACCAGTTGGAACACCTCGTCCGGGGCGGGTCGCGGCCAGCCCGTCACCTGCGCCTCCCAGTCGGCGGGGAAGCTGTCGTCCGGGTCCGCGCACAGGTCCTCGATCGTGGTGGTGGGGAACGATTCCAGCCCGAACTCGCGCGGATCGGGCGCGTCGCGGCCCGTGCCCAGCAGCAGCCGTACGGCCCCGGACCTGGCGCGGATCCGGTCGATCGCCTCGGCCGACATGCGCTGGTCGAGCGGCACGTAGACCAGCCGGTTGTACATCGCCGCGTAGTACGTGGCGGGGAGGGCGGGCGTCGACGGCGACCACGTGAGCACGCGGTCACCCGGCCGGAGGCCCAGGGCGTGGAGCCGCCAGGCGGCGATGCGGGCGCGTCGGCCGACCTCCTCGTACGTCCAGTGGATCGTCGAGCCGTCGTCACGGCGGAGACCCAGCGCCGGGCGCTCGCGGAACCGCCGAACGCTCTCTTCGAGGAGGTCGAGCAGGGTGTCCA
>CAYJOH010000471.1:0-2138 GCA_964371685.1 uncultured Anaerolineaceae bacterium | reverse complement strand
GGATGGAGCTGGATCGTGCGACCGGCGCGCGGAGCGCCCGGGGGGTCATCGGGGCCGGGTCATGGGCGCCTACCGTAGGCCGGGGTGTCGACGCGGCAGGCCGTCAGCCCCATCCGCCGGCTGATCCGGTGGCGGTTCCGCGCCACCACGCGGTAGCCCGCCTCGAGGCCGATCCGGATCCCAGGGAGTCGACCGAGCCAGCCGAAGACCCACAGAACGGGGATCTCGCACGCGATCGCGGTCACGGCGGCGCCCCCACGCGCCCAACGCCCGTCTGCGGCGCGCACGTGGAGCGCCGCCCGGAGTGCATCGATCCCCGGCGCACCGGCGGTCGCCAGGTCACCGCCCTCGCCCCGGTCACCGTCGCGCCCGGCCCAGGCGTCCAGGGGGCGCAGGTCCAACCGCGCACGTCGGTCGAGGCGCCGGAGCACCCGCGCGGCATGGGTGCAGATCCCGCAGTCACCGTCGAACAGCACCAGCAGCGGCGGGTTCGTCGGCCGAGGCAACCGTCCGATGGCAGGAGTCAGGCCCCGCTGCATTGCTGATCCTCGTGCTACTGGGAGGTAGCAAGTATATCAGCCCGCGACAGATGCGCGGTGTCGGGTTGGGCGCAGCAATGGAGGTCGGGCAGCAGGTCCGTGCGCTCGATCACGCGGACGGGACGAGCCGCCTCGTTACCCCAGGGATCTCCGCGGCAGCGCTTGAAGCAGCGAGGCGGTCCGCCGGATCCGTCACGGCGCGATCCCCTCCCAGAACACCATCAGCGCGTCCCACTCCTGCCGACAGACTGGTCCGAGCATCGGCCGCACCTCGCGGATCAGCGAGGGATCGGCTGTCCAGAGGTTGCCGTTCTGTAGGGACTCCAACAACCCGACGGTCAACAGTCCGCGGGTGAAAGCATCAACGTCGTCAATGTGCGCCTCAGCGTCCGCGAGCGCGAGGCCCATCGGTCCCCAGTCCCCAACTTCGGCCGCCCCGGTCAGCTGTCGAACCAGCGTCCCCATGCGGATGTACTGCAGCGGGAGATCGCCGTCCATCCACTCGTCGCGAGCGGCCTCGTCAGCGACCGCATATCCGCGAATCGCGACACGCATCCGTTGGAAGAATGCCTCGGCATCGCTACTGGGTCCGTCCTTCCGCGATTCGGCAATCTGCTCCATCACCTTGCGCTCCATCGCGGCGCGCTCCTCGGTGTCGATGTAGGCAATCGGCTGCGAGCCGGAGCGCGGCTCCGCAGGCCCGTCGTCGGGCGTGAGTGCACACGACTGCGGTCGGGGTCGCGAGCTGGTGTTGAGCTGTCAGTCAAGTCTGTCAACCGTCGTTGCCGTGGAGTCCAATGGCGACGAAAGCCGCGGTCGATCGGACGATTGTGAACTGGCGGGAGCGCATGGGAGTCGAACCCACCGCGCGACGCCGGGCGCCGCGCCACCGGTGTTGAAGACCGGGGGACCCACCGGGACCCCTCCGCTCCCGCGGTCGATAGTAGCGCCCGGGGATCCGTGGCCGGTGCGGGCCCACCGGGCGCTCAGTGCCTGGCGGCCGCCGGCCACCGCGGGTTTCGGATCAACCGAACAGGAACGGTCTCGAACCGGATTTCCGGACCGGCGGCGCCGCGGCTCGGCCGGCTGGGTGCCGGATCCCACGCTCATCACCGCACGGGCCGGGGGCTCGAGTCCGACTGGGAGCAGCGCCGGAGCCGGTGGCCTAGGCCCGAAACGCTGCGCCGGGGCCGCGCCGTTCGGATCATCCGAAATCGAAGGTCGGTCGGGTTCCGGTGGTGGCAGCAGAGATCCGGCGGCGCCCGAGTGGTCCGGTGGTTGGCGGCGGAGATCCGGCGCGCTGCGGGGCCCCTGGTTCTGCCCAGCGACCCGCCCGGGGCCGGCCGCCTATCATCCGGCGCATGACCGTTCGCCCCGATGTCCCGCCGATCCGCCTCACCGAGCTCACCGAGTGCGGCGGCTGCGCCGCGAAGCTCGGTGCGGACCTGCTGGCGGAGGCGCTGGCCGGCCTCCGGGCCGGCGCTCGCGGCGAATGGGGCGAAGGGGGCGCAGCCGGCCAAGGCTCCGCCGCGGATCCCGCGCTGATCGCCGGCCTCGACCCGCCCGATGACGCCGCCGCGTACCGGATCTCCGACGACC
>CAYJOH010000470.1:0-2138 GCA_964371685.1 uncultured Anaerolineaceae bacterium | reverse complement strand
ACCTGTCGACCGACGGCGGCTTCGTGCGGGTGATCGGCAAGGGCGACCGCGAGCGGCTGGTCCCGGTGGGGGACGTCGCTCTCGAGTGGCTGGCGCGCTACCTCGCCTGGCCGCGGCCCGCCTGGCTCGCCGTCGCGGGCGAGGGGGACGGCCCGGCGACGCCGCTGTTCGTGACGCCGCGCGGCGGGCGGCTCGCGCGCCAGTCGGCCTGGCAGCTGGTGAAGTCGGCGGCGGCGGTGGCCGGGCTCGGCGACCGCGTCTCGCCCCACACGCTGCGCCACTCGTTCGCGACGCACCTGCTCGAGGGCGGCGCCGACCTGCGCGTCGTCCAGGAGCTCCTCGGACATGCCAGTATCTCCACGACACAGCTCTACACCCACCTGACGGGGGAACGGATCCGCGAGGTCTACGCCCGCGCCCACCCGCGGGCCTGAGGAGGTTCGGGACGATGGGGTACACGGATACGATGCTCGCCGCGGGCGAGCGGCTCGTGCTCCGCCAGCACCAGCACTGGTTCATCCTGGTCGGGAACGCGCGCTACGCGATCCTGGCGTTGATCGGCGCGGTCGTGCTGCTGCTGTTCCGCGCGCTGGGCAACGGGTCCGGGGCCCTGTGGGACATCCTGGGCTGGATCACCGTGATCCTGTTCGTGGGCGGGCTGGTGTGGCTCGGCTGGTGCTATCTCCGCTACCTGAACGAGGAGTACATCATCACGACCCGCCGGATCATCCACGCGGAGGGGGTGATCAACAAGAAGGCGACGGACTCCTCGCTCGAGAAGATCAACGACCTGATGATCAGCGAGTCGATCTTCGGGCGGATCTTCGGCTTCGGCGACCTCGACGTGCTGACGGCGTCCGAGACCGGGATCGACCGGCTGCGGATGCTCCACGACGCGATGGACTTCAAGAAGGCGCTGCTCGAAGCCAAGCACGAGCTGGAGATCGAGCTCGCGCGCCCCACGACGCCGCCGCTCCGCACGACAGAGCCCACGGGGGCCCCCGCCGCGGCGCCGGCACCGCCGCCAGCTCCCGCGCCGGCCCCCGCGCCCGCCGCGGCTCCGGCCGCGGCCATGACCACCGATCAGGTCGCCGCCGCGCTCGACCGGCTGGCCGACCTGCGCGACCGCGGGATCGTCACGCCCGAGGAGTTCGAGGCCAAGAAGTCGGAGCTGCTCGACCGCATGTAGCCGCGCCCGGGCTCCCGGCGCCGCGGCCGGGTAGGATACGCGGGTTCCACAGACGCCCCCGTGAGGCCTGCGTGTCCATCGAGCCCATCGACCTCCTGCTCATCGCGATCTTCCTGCTGGTGGCCTTTCCGGTCCACGAGTTCGCCCACGCCGCCGTGGCGTACATGCAGGGCGACGCCACCGCCAAGCTGTTCGGCCGGATGACCCTCAACCCGGTCGTCCACTTCGACCCGATCGGCGGGCTGATGACCATCGTCTCCGTGCTGGTCGGCGGCTTCCTGTTCGGCTGGGCGAAGCCAACGCCCGTCAACACCGCCAACCTGCGTGACCGGCGCAACGGCGAGGTGTGGGTGGCGCTGGCGGGGCCGGCCTCGAACCTCGTGATGGCGATCCTCGGGGCGTTCGTGTTCCGCCTCCTGTTCGCCCTCGACGTCGTGCTGCCGGAGATCGTGTGGCAGGGGATCTGGCTGTTCGTCGTGTTCAACGTCGCCCTGGCGATCTTCAACCTGATCCCGATCCCGCCGCTGGACGGCTCCGTGCTGCTGTTTCGCGTCCTGTCGCCGCGCCAGGCGTGGGAGCTCCGGCCGATGCTGGCCCAGTACGGGATCTTCGTCCTGATCGCGTTCATCCTCCTGCTCAGCCGCCCGCTGTCGGGCCTGATCTTCGGTGTTGCGGACTTCCTGGTGGGCGCGTAAAGCCCGCCAGCTCCGGACGCACCTGTTCGCCCGCGTGAGCGCCGAGGAGCGACGGGCGGTCGCGGCGTGGACGAGGCCGGCGGAGCTCGCGCTGTTCGACGCGATGCACGTGGCCGACCGGCGGCACGGCCTGGACGTGGTCGCCCACCTGCGGCGCGCCGGGGTCACGGACCGCGACGTGCTCGCCGCCGGGCTGCTGCACGACTGCGCGAAGGGGGACACGGGCGCCGGGCCGCGCGTGGCGTGGTCGCTGG
>CAYJOH010000469.1:0-2145 GCA_964371685.1 uncultured Anaerolineaceae bacterium | reverse complement strand
TCATCGGCGGCGCGGCCGGGGCGCTGCCGCCGGTCATCGGCTGGGCCGCGGTCACGGGCAGGGTGGAGGTCCCGGCGCTGCTCCTGTTCGCGCTCGTCTTCTACTGGACGCCGCCGCACTTCTGGGCGCTGGCGCTGCGCATCCGCCGCGACTACGAGGCGGCCCGGGTGCCGATGCTGCCCGTGGTCAAGGGCGTGCCCGAGACCGCGCGCCAGATCGCGCTGTACACGGTGCTGCTGGTCGCGATCAGCCTCGTGTTCTTCGCCGTGGCGCGGATGGGCCCGGTCTACCTCGCCGCGGCCGTCGGGCTGGGCGCCGTGTTCCTGTGGCGCGCGTTCACGCTGTGGCGGCAGGCCGCGTCGCCTGAGGGCTCGCTCGTCCAGGCGATCCGGCTGTACAGGTACTCGATCAGCTACCTCACGCTGCTGTTCGCGGCCGTCGCGGTCGACAGCCTGCTCGTGGGGCACGTCGTCTGAGCGCCGGCGCGGTCCGCGTGCGCGCCCTCCGGCCGCTCGGCCTCGCGCTGGCGGTCGTGCTCGCATTCGTGCTCGCGTTCGGGGCCGGGCCGCGGCTCGGCATCGGCGGGCCGGGATCGGGCGCCGGCATCGGCGTCGCGCCGGTCGCGGCAGACTGCGCCGCCCTGCCCCCGATCGACGAGGCCGTCCTCCTGGGCGAGGTCGTGTTCGTGGGCACGGTCCTGCGGCTGGACAACCAGGCCCGCTGGGCGACGGTGCGGGTGGAGGAGCGGTGGCAGGGCGCGCGCGATCTCGGCAACACGGTGGAGGTGCGTGGGGGGCCGGAGCCCGGGACGGCGACCTCGGTGGACCGCGTGTTCGGCCTGGGCCGCTACCTGTTTGTGGTGACCCGCGGCCCCGACTACCTGTCCGACAACGCCTGCTCGGCGACCACGGCCTGGACCGGCGACCTCGCGCGGCTGCGCCCGGCCGACGTCCCGGCCGCCCCCGACGTCGTCGCCAACACGAACGTGACCGAGATCGACCTCGATGCGTTCATGCCGGTGGTGGTGCTGGCGCTCGCGCTGATCATCGCGGTGATCGCGTACCTCGTGATCCTTCGGGCGCGGCGGCGGCCTCCCGACTGGATGCGCTAGGCCGCACCGGGGGGCGGGGGTGCTGGCCGCTCGACGATGCGGCGGGCTACTCGCCCAGCGTGCCGCGCGCCTCGAGCACGGCGCGGCGGCGGCGCGAAACCCGACCCTCGCGGTCGAACACGCGCAGCGCGACCTGCACCAGGGGCCCGATCCCGAATGCGAACACGACGGTCCCGAGCCCGATCGTCCCGCCGGCCAGGAACCCCGCCAGCAGGACCGACAGCTCGATCGCCGTGCGGGCGCGACGGATCGACCAGTCGAAGCGGAGGTGGAGGCCGGTCATCAGGCCATCGCGCGGCCCGGGGCCCAGGTCTGAGGCCAGGTAGAGCCCGGAGCCGATTGCGATCGTGATGACGCCGGCGAGCATCATCGCGACCTGCGGTCCCGTGCCGTCCGCGGTGGGCAGGACGTCCAGGGCGAGGTTCGTGGCCAGGCCGATGAGCGCGATGTTGAGCACGGTGCCGACGCCGGGACGCTCGCCCAGCGGCCACCACGCCGCGAGGATCGGGATCCCGACCAGGATGCTGACCGTGCCCAGCTGGAGCCCGGTGAGCCGGCCGATGCCCTGGTGGAACACCTCCCACGGCCCCAGCCCGAGCCCGGATTCCGCCATCAGCGCGATGCCGATCCCGAACGTGACGAGCCCCGCCAGCAGGCCCGGGATGCGCGGCAGCACGACACGCGGCTCCCAGCGGGAGAGGGAGGCGGCGCGGGCGGCAGCAGCGGGCATCCGGGCATGGTAGCGGCGGGGACGCCGACCGCGCGGTCCGCCCGTCGGCCCGGTGGCGATCTCCGCGGCGTGCGCCGCCGGCCCGGAGGCGGGCGCTGACTTGTGAGTCCATGAGATCGCGAATCCGCGGCGGCCACCGAACCGGAATCCCACTGTCGTGGACTCCCAGTCCTCGAAAGCGCGCAAGACCGGGCCGGAGGGCGCGATTCGACCCGCCGATGCTCGACCTCATGGACCGTGAGTCAACGGCGAGCCACGCGCCGCCGGCTCCGCTCCCGGGCGATCTCAGTGGGCGGCGCCGGCC
>CAYJOH010000468.1:0-2148 GCA_964371685.1 uncultured Anaerolineaceae bacterium | reverse complement strand
CGTCCTGCTCCCGCAGGGCCATGTAGCGCCGGAACGGACCTTTCGCCCGCAGGTAGCCGACGGCGATCAGCACGACGCCCGCGGCGATCAGCCCGAGGTTGAGCAGGCCCACGCCTACGCCTCGCGGTCGAGGCGCTCGCGGACGAGCGTCGTCACCCGCGCCGCGTCCGCCGCGCCGCCGGTGGCCTTCATCACCTGGCCCACGAAGAACCCGATCACGGGCCGGCCGGCGCGGTAGTCCGCCACGGCCTTCGGATTCGCCGCGACGACCGCATCGACGTGTCCCAGCAGCGCCACGTCGTCCGAGATCGGCCCCGGGCCCGCGGCCGCGAGCAGCTCGGCGGCCGGCGTGCCGTCCGCGAGGTGGCGGTCCAGCAGCTCGCGGCCCTTGGGCCGCGACACGGTGCCGTCCCCGATGGCGGCCAGCAGGGCGGCGATCCCGGCCGGTGTCGAGAGGCCGGCCGTGCCCGCGGCGTTGAGGCCGGTGGCCTTGGCGGCCCGGGCGTGGGCGCCGGTCACGAAGTTCGAGACCTCCTTCGCCGGCAGCGCGGGTCCGGCGGCGGAGATCGCCTCGAACGCCCCGGTCATCCCGGGATCGGCCACGATGACGGCCGCGTCATAACCCGTGATCCCGAGCGCGGCGTAGCGCTCGCGACGGGCCGCCGGCAGCTCCGGCAGGGCCGCCCGGACCCGCTCGATCCACGCCGCGTCCACGTGGAGCGGCGGCAGGTCCGGCTCCGGGAAGTAGCGGTAGTCCTCGGACGTCTCCTTGGAGCGCATCCGGTACGTCGCCTGGCGGCCGTCGTCCCAGCCACGGGTCTCCATCGACAGCGGCTCGCCCGCGTCCAGGGCCCGCGCCTGGCGCTCGATCTCGAACGCGATCGCCCGCTCAACCGCGCGGAACGAGTTCATGTTCTTGACCTCGACCCGGGTCCCGAACGCCTCGGTCCCGCGCGGCCGGAGTGACACGTTGGCCTCGACGCGCATCTGGCCGCGCTCCATGTCGGCGTCGCTGGCCCCGATCGCGCGCAGCAGCAGCTGGAGCTCCTCCGCGTACCGCCGCGCCTGCTCCGCCGTCCGGATGTCCGGTTCGGTGACGACCTCCATCAGCGGCGCCCCGGACCGGTTGAAGTCCACCAGCGACGCCCGGCCGCCGGACCCGCTGCCGGCCCGCACCGCGTCCGTGTGGACGAGCTTGGCCGTGTCCTCCTCGAGGTGCGCCCGCGTGATTCGGACGGTGAACGGCCCCTCCGACGTCTCGATCGCCAGGCGTCCGTTCGCCGCCAGCGGGATGGCGTACTGGCTGATCTGGTAGCCCTTGGGCAGGTCCGGGTAGAAGTAGTTCTTGCGCTCCCACTGGGTGCGCTCGGGGACCGTGGCCTCGATCGCGAGCCCGGCCGCGAGCACGTGCTCCACGGCCCGCCGGTTGATCACCGGCAGCGTGCCGGGCAGCCCGAGGCACACCGGGCAGGTGTGGGTGTTGGGCGCCGCGTCCGCGTAGGCGTTGGAGCAGCCGCAGAACATCTTGGACGCGGTGCGCAGCTGGCAGTGGATCTCGATGCCGATCACGGCCTCGTACCGGACCATCACGCCGGCGACGCGCTCCGCGGCGGCGGTCATGCGCTCACCGCCAGCCCGGCGGTCAGCAGGTACAGCCCGTACATCGAGATGCCCAGCCAGAGCACGGCCAGCAGGACGTGGCGCGCGGCGAGGCGGACGCGTGACCGGGCGTGGAGCGGCTGGGACGCCTCGATCAGGGTGCGCGTGGGATCGCCCTCGCGGACGAGCGGCGCCAGCGCCGAGCGGGCGGCGCCGTAGCCGCGCCACGAGCCCCACGCGACCGTGACCAGACCGGACAGGACGAGGACGGCACCGACCATGCCCCAGAGTTTGGCATAGACACGTGCCGCCAGGCCCGCTGCCCGATCAGGTCGAGCCGGCCTCCAGGCGGCGGACGCCCTCCAACGCGCGCTGGATGGCCTCATGGAGGCGGGCGCCGGTCGGCTGGCCCTGCAGCTCCACGACCCCCGGGTCCTCCGCCGGCTCCCACGCGTAGCCAATCCCGGGCGTGGTGAGGACGATCGGCACGCTCGGGTGGACGCGCCGGAGGCCCGCGATCAGCTCCTCCGAGCCGTCGATGTCGCCGCT
>CAYJOH010000467.1:0-2151 GCA_964371685.1 uncultured Anaerolineaceae bacterium | reverse complement strand
TGTGTCACGATCGGGGCATGGAGCTGACCTTCCTCGGCGGGGCCCGCACGGTCACGGGCTCGCGCTTCCTCGTGGACACCGGACGGGCGAAGGTCCTCGTGGACTGCGGCATGTTCCAGGGCGGCCCGGGGGCGCAGGTGCGCAACCGGATCCCGCTCGGGTTCGACCCCCGGACGCTCGACGCCGTCGTCCTCACCCACGCCCACCTCGACCACTGCGGCCTCCTGCCGCTGCTGGTCCACGAGGGCTTCCGGGGCCCGGTCGTGTGCACGGCCGCCACCGCGGAGCTCACCCGGCTGGTGCTCCTCGACTCGGCCAAGCTTCAGCAGGAGTTCGCGAAGCGCCAGGGCCGTCGCGACCGCCGCGACCCCGAACGCGCCGCGGAGGACGAGGCCCGCGACGAGCGCGCCTTCGACCGTGAGCTGGACGTTGCGCTGGCCGGCGCCGAGAGCCCGGGCGGCCCGGAGCCCGAGGACCTCCTCGCCGGCGCCCCGCCCGAGGTCGAGATCGACTTCGGCGAGCCCGTGTACACGGAAGACGACGCGAACGCCACGCTGCCGATGCTCCGCCACATCCCGTACGCAATGGAGCACGAGGTCGCGCACGGCGTCCACGTCACGCTGCTGGACGCGGGCCACATCCTGGGCTCCGCCATCGTCCGGATGCGGCTCTCGCGCCCGGGCGGTGGTCGCGACACGGTCGTCGTCTTCTCCGGCGACCTGGGCCGGCCCCACTCGCCGATCCTGCGCGATCCCACCCCGGTCGAGGAGGCCGACGTCGTCCTGTGCGAATCCACCTACGGCGGCCGCGAGCACGAGCCGGCCGACCAGGCGGTCGCGACGCTGGCGTCGGTCGTCACCGAGACGGCGCGCCGCAAGGGGGTGCTCCTGATCCCGTCGTTCGCGATCGGGCGGACGCAGGAGATCGTGTGGGAGCTGGACCGGCTGCTGGCCGCCGGGCGGATCCCGGAGCTGCCGCTGTACCTGGACTCGCCGATGGCGAGCTCGGCCTCGGACATCTACCGGGCCCACCCCGAGGCGTACGACGAGCAGACCGAGCGGCTCCTGCGCGAGCACGAGTCGCCGCTCGACTACCCGGCCCAGCACATCACCCGGAACGTGCAGGAGTCGGAGCGCATCGTGCGCGCCCAGCCGCCGTACATCATCGTGGCGTCCAACGGGATGCTCACCGGCGGGCGCTCGATGGGCCACGCGGCGCGGCTGCTGCCGGACCCGACGTCGACCGTCCTGTTCGTGGGCTACCAGGGCGAGGGGACGCTCGGCGCGCATCTCGTCGGCGGCGCCCGGACGGCGCGGGTGGGCGGCCGCCAGGTCCAGGTCCGGGCGACCATCCGCTCGCTCGACGGCTTCTCCGCCCACGCCGACGAGCCCGAGCTGCTCGGGTGGCTGGGGCACTTCTCGCGCGGCCGGCGGCCGGGCGATCCCGGGGTGCCCAGGCGCGTCTACCTCGTCCACGGCGAGCCCGCGGCCCAGTCCGCGCTCGCCCCGCGCGTGGCGGAGCTGGGGCTGGACGTTGCGACGCCCGCCTGGCACGAGACGGTGTCGCTCGACTGAAGGACGACGGCGGGTTCGAGACCGGTCCCCTCCGGGTGTTGCGCAGGATCGCGCAAATCGATCCATTGGCGGCGCCGGGCGGCCCCGATGGCGCGATCCGCTGCGTGGGATGCGCCAGATGCCGCGCGGCAACGCGGCCTGGAGGCCGCCTGACAGCCCCGATCGAGCGATCTGGCCCATCTCACGCGACGGGACGGCACGGCGCGCCCGGTGGCACTCGCCGCCGCCTCGACCGTCGAGCGGCTACGATCCGGGGGCTTCGAAGGAGGTCCGCGTCCCTTGGCACTCGTCACGCCCGCCGCGCCCCGCACCCCCGCCCCCGTCTCGCCCGAGGAGCTGGCGCGGATCCGCGCGCCGTTCCGCCAGGCCACGCTGCTCCCCGCCCGCGCCTACCACGACCCGGCGATCTACGACTGGGAGGTGGAGGAGATCTTCCTGCGGGACTGGATCGCGGTGGGGCGGGCCGAGGAGCTCCCCGAGCCGGGTTCGTTCGTCCTGCGCGAGCTGTTCGGGGAGAACGTGATCCTCGTCCGGGGCAGGGACAACCAGGTCCGCGCGTTCTACAACGTGTGCCGCC
>CAYJOH010000466.1:0-2152 GCA_964371685.1 uncultured Anaerolineaceae bacterium | reverse complement strand
TCCGCCACCGTGACCACGGCCGTCAGGTTCGAGGTGTGCTCCTTGAGCCCGCGCAAGAGCGTCGACAGCCCGGTGCCGCCGCCGATCGCGACCACGCGCGGTCCCCGGGCGAGGAAGCGCTTCTGGTAGATGACCTCGACCATCGGCTGGTCGCGGTCCCACAGGGCGAACGGGTCGACCAGCGCCCGCACGAGCCGGTAGGCGCCACCGAGGAACAGCGCCGCGCCCAGGGCACCGACCACCAGGCCGCGTGCCTGGTAGGGCAGGAACTGCAGCGTGAGCAGGTCCACCACGGCCTGGGCCGGCCCGCCGGGCTGCAGGTCCTGCGTCACCTGCCGCAGCAGGTGGGCGACGCCCAGCGCGAGCAGCAGCAGGCCGGCGAACGCGACGAGCAGCCACCGCTTGACGCCGATGCCGACGGTCAGCCAGCGGCGGAGGTTCACCGCTCCAGCTCCCGGTGGAACACCGCCACGGGACCGAAATCGCGCTCGCGCAGCCAGGCCGCCAGCTCCTCGACCATGACGATCGAGCGGTGAAAGCCGCCCGTGCAGCCGACGGCGATCGTGAGCCGGTTCTTGCCCTCCGCGACGTAGGCGGGCACGAGCAGGTCGAGCATGTCCTCGAGCCGGGTCAGGAACTCGCCGGCGATCGGCTGCCCGAGGACGTAGTCGCGGACGGCGCGGGTCAGGCCGGACTGCGAGCGGAGCGACTCGATGTAGAACGGGTTGTGCATGAACCGGACGTCGAGGACGAGGTCCGCCTCGAGCGGCACGCCGTGCTTGAACCCGAAGCTGATCAGCTGGATCGACAGCCGGTCCGAGCTCTGGATGTCGCCCAGGCGCGCGAACAGGCGCTCGCGCAGCTCGCGCAGCGCGAGGTCGCTCGTGTCCACGACGACGTCGGCCTCGGCGCGGACCGGCGCGAGCATCTCGCGCTCCAGCGCGATCGAGGCCGCGATCCCCCGCTCGTCCGCGAGCGGGTGCCGGTGACGGGTCTCCGAGAAGCGCCGGATCAGGACGTCGTCGCGTGCCTCGAGGAAGAAGATCACGGGCCGGATGCCGCGTCCCTCGAGCGCGCCGCGCATGGTGCCGAAGGCGAGCGGCACGTCGCCGGCCCGCACGTCGATCACGATCGCCGTCCGCGCGAACCGGACCCGGTTGCCGGCCACGAGGTCGGCCAGCTCGCGCAGCAGCTCGCCCGGCAGGTTGTCCACCACGACGTAGCCGAGGTCCTCGAACAGCTTCGCGGCCGCCGTCTTGCCGCCGCCCGAGAGCCCGGTGATGACGATGATCTCCTGCGGGCCGTCCACCGGCCGCTCGCCCCAGCCGGGCTCGTCGTCGGATCGCGGATCGCGTGCCATCGGCCGCCCGCGGGCTACTTCCCGCTCCGCCGGATGGCGAAGATCGTCGCCTCGAACAGGAGGTACATCGTCCCGCCCAGCGCGAGCGGGCTGATGATGTCGCCGCCCGGGGTCATGGCGGCGGCGAAGATCGCGATCGCGAGGACCGCCATTCGTCGCGACCGCGAGAGCCGCTCCGAGGTGACGATGCCCACCCGCGACAGGCCGTACAGGACGATCGGGAACTCCATGATCAGGCCGAAGGCGAGGAACATCGTGGTCACGAAGTCGAAGTAGGCGCCTGCCGTGATGAGTGCCTTGAGGTCGGGGGTCTCGAAGCCGATCAGGAAACCGGCCGCGAACGGCAGGATCAGGTACGCGATCCCCGTGCCGAGGAGGAAGAACACGAGGGCCAGCGGCAACCAGGGCCGGACGATGCGCCGCTCGTCGGCCGTGAGGCCGGGGGCGATGAAGCCCCAGACCTGCCACAGGATCACCGGCATCGCGAGGATGATCCCGACGACCACGGCGATCTTGAGCTTGATGACGAAGGCGTCACCGATCCCCGTGAAGTAGAGCGGGTCGTCGCCTGGGATCGGCGCCTTGAGGATGGCCACGATCTGGTCGCCCAGGATGAACCCGACGCTCGACGCGATCGCGACGGCCAGGATCACGCGGATGAGCCGGTCCCGGAGCTCCGCGAGATGGTCGACGAGCGACATCTCCGCCGCCACAGGCGGCGCGGGCGCGGGATCGGGATCGGGGGTGGGCGTCAGGCGCGCCGGGAGGCCGGCGTCCCGGACGGCGTCCGCA
>CAYJOH010000465.1:0-2156 GCA_964371685.1 uncultured Anaerolineaceae bacterium | reverse complement strand
AAGTGCGCGGTCCAGCTCCAGCACCCCGGCCGCCAGTGCGCGATCCCCCGCTACAACACGCTGGGCGCGACGGACCGGGTGCTCAAGCTGCCGTGGTCGGCGGGCCACGAGATCGTCTACGAGAACGCGGAGGAGAAGGGCAAGCCGATCCGCGAGGCGTCGATCGCCGAGATCCTGGAGCTCGTGGACCTGTTCAGCGAGGCGGCCTGGCGCGTCAAGCAGGCGGGCTTCGACGCGGTCGAGCTCCACGCGGCCCACGGCTACCTGCTGTCCGAGTTCATGAGCCCCTACCTCAACATGCGGACCGACCGGTTCGGCGGCTCGTTCGAGAACCGGATGCGCTTCCCGCTGGCGGTCATCGACTCGATCCACAAGAAGTGCGGCACGCGGTTCCCGGTCCTCGTCCGCTACTCGTTCGAGGAGTGGTGCGAGGGCGGCCGCGGTCTCGAGGAGGGGCTGGAGACGGCGCGGGTCCTGGAGCGGGCCGGGGTGGCCGCGCTCGACCTGTCGCAGGGGATGCAGGAGAGCCCGGGCGCCGGCTTCGACCCGATGCAGTACCCCCAGGGCTGGGCGACCTACGCCGCCGAGGCGACCAAGAAGGTCGTCAGGATCCCGGTCATCACCTCGCACTCGCTGCGCGATCCCGAGTACTGCGAGCAGATCCTGGCCGAGGGCAAGACGGACCTCGTCGGGCTGGCGCGGCAGCTGCTGGCGGACCCGTACTGGCCGGTCAAGGCGAAGTACGGCAAGACGAAGTCGATCCGGCGCTGCATCTCGTGCCTCGGCGGCTGCTGGCAGGAGTCGCTGATGGCCAAGAAGGAGATCGCCTGCTCGATCAACGCGGCCTGCGGCAACCCCGCCTACCACGACATGACCCGGACGTCGCGGGCGGTCAGGGTGGCGGTGGTCGGGGGCGGGCCGGCCGGCATGGAGGCGGCGCGGATCGCGACCGAGCGCGGCCACCTCGTCACGCTCTACGAGCGCGAGGCCGAGCTCGGCGGCGCGCTGAAGTACGTGTGCATGGTCCCGGGCAAGGAGAAGATGCGCTGGTACCTGGACTGGATCCGGGACCAGCTGCTGGACCTCGCCGTGGACATCCGCCTGTCGCACGCGCCGACGGTGGACGAGCTGCGCGAGTACGACATCGTGCTCAACGCGACCGGCGCCCACTCCTACGTCCCGCCGGTGGCCGGTGACGCCTCGCGCGTGGTGCCGTTCGAGGAGGCGATGGCCTGCCCCAAGGTCGCCTGCGAGTGCCATCCGGGCGGCCGCAAGATGCGCAAGCTCGGCGCCCGGGTGCTGCTGTGGGGCGATTCCTACGCGGCGACCGACACGGCGGCCTGGCTGGCGGACATCGGGCGCGAGGTCACGATCGTGACCGAGAACCGGGAGTTCGCGGCGGACTGCGAGGTCATCCACATGTACGTCCTGCGCAAGCGGTTCGCGCAGGGCGACGCGGAGGTCCTCCACTCGCGGCCGTACAAGCACCCGGTGACCGTGATCACGTCCACGACCGTGGCGGAGATCGGGGACGGGCAGGTCGTCCTCCAGGACAAGGACTTCAACCGGTCCGTGCTCGAGGTGGACGACGTGGTCACGTGCCACACGCGGCCGGAGCTCGCGCTGTTCGGCGAGCTGCGGGCCGCCGGCGTGCACGTGCTCAACGTCGGCGACTCGGTGGCGCCGCGGAACCTGTACCACGCCGTGAAGGAGGGGTCCGCGTTCGGCCTCGCGGTCGACGAGCACCTGCTGTTCAACCCCAACGGTGCGATCGTCAACGACCTGCCGATCGACGTCCTCGCCCAGCTCAGCCGCGAGGAGGGGCCGTCGTACACGGCGAAGCGGATGGAGGAGCTGCTGGCGGCCGCCTCGCGCTGATCTCGCCTGTCCCCAGCCCGGGCGGCCGGTCTCCCCCCGCCGCTGACTCCTCGCCAACGGCGGTCGGCGTCAACCCCAGGTCACGCCCCCGTGCGTGGCACGCACGGTTTCCGGCGCGGCTCGTCGGCGGCGTGCGTCCGACGCACGGTCGGAGCGCCCAGGGGCGCGACTCGGCCCCGGTTCGGGTCGCCGTCGTGCGTGGGCCGCACGACGCAGGCAGATGCGCGCCGATTCCGTGCGTGGTACGCACGGCGGACCCCGGCCTGGGACGCCGGGGC
>CAYJOH010000464.1:0-2179 GCA_964371685.1 uncultured Anaerolineaceae bacterium | reverse complement strand
CGGCCGAGGAGGCCGAGCGCACGCTGCCGCCGCTGCGCGAGGGCGACGCGACGCGGGTGCTCGACGTCACCTCGACCCAGCACTTCACGGAGCCGCCGCCGCGCTACACGGAGGCGACGCTGATCAAGGCCCTCGAGGAGAACGGGATCGGCCGCCCGTCCACGTACGCGGCGACGATCTCCACCATCCTCGAGCGGGGCTACGTGCGCGTCGAGGAGCGGCGCCTCCACCCCGAGGAGATCGGCGAGATCGTGACCGACCTCCTGGTCGCCCATTTCGGCGAGTACGTGGACCTCGCGTTCACGGCCCGGATGGAGGAGGAGCTCGACGAGGTCGCCCGCGGCGAGCGCGAGTGGGTGCCGCTGCTGCGCGCGTTCTTCGGTCCGCTCAAGCAGCGCGTGGACGAGAAGCGCCGCGAGCTCAAGCGCCGCGACTTCACCACCGAGGCCACGGACGAGGTCTGCTCCCTGGGCCACCCGATGGTCATCCGGCTGGGCCGCAACGGGAAGTTCCTCGCCTGCTCCACGTACCCGGAGCACAAGGAGACGCGCCCCCTCCCGGGCGACGAGGAGCCGCGCCTCGAGGGCGACGGCGAGACCTGCCCGCAGTGCGGCGAGGGCACCCTGACCACGAGGCGCGGCCGGTTCGGGGCGTTCGTGGGCTGCTCCCGCTACCCGGACTGCGAGTACATCCGCCGGGACGGGCCGCCGCCCCCCGACCAGCTGCCGTTCGAGGTCGTGTGCCCCAGGAACGCGGACGGCACCCTCACGGCGCGTCGCGCGCGGCGCACCGGCAACGTCTTCTGGGGGTGCTCCGCCTACCCGCGCTGCGACTTCACGACCAACGACCCGCCGACCGGGGCCGTCCATGACGTCCACGAGGACGGCAAGGGCGCGGTGGCGCGCCGGGGCGAGGCCGGGCTGTGCCTCACCTGCGGCGCCGCGGTCCCGCTCCCTGAGGGACCGCTGGTGGGCCTGCGCCTGCCGGGTGGCCCGCCCGACCCGAAGGCGCTGGAGCGCCCGGCGCGGGCCGGCGGGCGGCGCGGTGGCGGCCGTGCACCGGGCACGGGACGGCGCGGCGGGCGCGGCTCCGGGACCGGTACCCGGCGCAGCCGCACCTGAGCCGGGCCGCGGCGGCGTGACGGGCACCGAGGCGCTCCGGCGGTTCCTGCGCTCGCTCGAGGCCCGCGACGCCTCGCCGGAGACGCGCCGGTCGTACGAGACGGCGCTCACGGCGTACCTCGGGTGGCTCGAGGCCCACGGCGCGGACTGGCGGTCGCCCGCCCGGCCCGTGCTGCGCGCCTATCTCGCGGAACTGACGGCGGGGCACGCCAAGAGTTCGGTCGCGCAGCGGATGGCGGCCCTCCGCTCGTTCCACCGCTACGCGGCCAGATCCGCCATCGCGCCCGGCGACCCGTGGGGCGCGATCTCGACCCCCCGGCTGCCCCGCCGCCTGCCGAAGGTGCTCGAGGTGGACCAGATCGAGCGGCTGATCGAGGCGGTGCACGCGGACCTGGAGGCGGCGGAGGCGGGCGCGTCAGGGGATGGCGCCGGGGGCGTGGCCTCGGCGTCGACGGGGCGCACAACCGCCCGCCGTGACCCGGCGCTGGCCCGCGCGATCGCGCTGCGCGACCTGGCGCTGGTCGAGACGGCCTACGCTGCCGGGCTCCGGATCAGCGAGCTGGCCGCCGCCGAGCTCGGCAGCCTCGACCTCCGCCGCGGCGAGCTCCGTGGGATGGGCAAGGGGCGCAAGGAGCGGGTCGGCCTGCTGGGCCGCCCGGCGCGCGAGGCGCTCGCCGCGTACCTCGAGGAGGGCCGCCCCGAGCTCGACGGGCGGCGCTCGGGGGACCTCGACGCGCCGACCGCCGTGTTCCTCAACCACCGTGGCGACCCGCTCGGTGTCCGCGGGCTGCGGGGACGCCTCGACCGGCTGCGGCGCCGCGCCGGCCTGCCCGACGGGATCACGCCCCACACGCTGCGGCACAGCTTCGCCACCCACCTGCTCGAGGGCGGCGCGGACCTGCGCGTCGTGCAGGAGCTCCTGGGGCACGAGAGCCTGTCCACGACCCAGGTCTACACCCACGTCTCGCCGTCCCGCCTCCGGGACGCGTACCGGCTGGCGCACCCGCGCGCCCGGGCGACCTGATGGACGACACCGCGGCGACGGTCGCCGACGCGAC
>CAYJOH010000463.1:0-2179 GCA_964371685.1 uncultured Anaerolineaceae bacterium | reverse complement strand
GCGGGGCGCCGGACGGACGCGCGTGCAAGGAGCGGGGCGCCGGCGGACGCGCGTCAAGAAGCGTGGCGCCCCGCGGACATCCCGGGTGGCGTGCGACACTCCCCGCATGCGAGCCTTGCCCATCTCGCGCACCGCGCGCCGCCGCTTCCAGCTCGACGCGGTCGTCGCCCCGGCGCCTGCCGCGGGCGCCCCGCCGGGCATCGTCGCGGCCACGACCGCCGGCACCGGACCGACCGCCGGCGCCGGCGCCGGGACGACCCCCGCGACCACCGCCCCTGCCGCCCCCATCGCCCCCGAGGAGCCGGCGCCCGGCGCCTTGCCCCTCGCGGCCGACGTCCAGTCGGCGCGGCGCGTCGCCCAGGCCGTCAACGCCACCCGCCGGCCCGGCGAGCCGAGCATCCAGGCGGGCGAGCTGGCGGCCCTCGACCTGCTCCACGAGATCTACCGCCTGCTCGTGGACAAGGCCGGCGAGCTGGAGGCGGCGGCGGCGATGCCCGTGGCCACGGAGGCCGTGGAGCAGGCGCTCGGCGAGCCCGCGCTGGACGAGCTGCTGGACGCCGTCGCGGAGGAGTTCCCGGATGTCGCCGCCCGACCGGAAGCCGGCCGCCTCGAGGAGCTGCTCCTGCTCCGGATCGCCAACGAGAACCCGGCGGCCCGCCCCATGCGCGACCTCGTGGACGACTCGCCGCTCCCCGACGACGAGCGCGACGGGGCGGTGGCCTCGCTGGAGACGTACCACGCATCCCTGGCCCCGATCGGGCCCGACGGGGAGACCCTGGTCGAGCTGCTGCGCGCGCCCGCCCGCGCCCACCCGACGTCGCTGGCCGGGCAGCTGCGCTACGTGCGCGAGCGCTGGCGCGCGCTGCTGGGCGACGCCCTGGACGCGCTGCTGGACCGGATGCTGCTGACGCTCGACGTGATCGAGGAGGAAGAGCGCGGGCTCCACCTGCGGTTCGGCGGCGGCGGCGACGGCGGGCCCGGGGCCGGCGGGCACGGGGAGGCCCCGGATCTCACAGGCCTGGACGCCGAGCCGGAGCGCTTCTCCAGCGACTCCGCGTGGATGCCGCGCCTGGTGATGATCGCGAAGAGCACCCACGTCTGGCTGGACCAGCTGTCGCGGCGGTACGGGCGCGACATCCGCACCCTGGACGCGATCCCGGACGAGGAGCTGGACCGGCTCGCGCGCTGGGGGATCACCGGCCTGTGGCTCATCGGCCTGTGGCGGCGGTCGAAGGCGTCGCAGCGGATCAAGGCCTGGCGCGGCAACCCGGACGCGGCGGCGTCCGCATACTCACTGGACGACTACGGGATCGCGGACGACCTGGGCGGCGAGGGTGCCTGGGCGAGCCTGCGACATCGGGCGTGGGCCCGCGGCATCCGGCTGGCGTCCGACATGGTCCCCAACCACATGGGCATCGACTCCCACTGGGTCATCGAGCACCCGGAGTGGTTCCTGTCCCTGTCCGAGCCGCCCTACCCCGCCTACGCGTTCAGCGGCGACAACCTGGCCGACCATGACCGGGTCGAGATCCGGCTCGAGGACCACTACTGGGACAACGCGGACGCCGCCGTGGTGTTCGAGCGCCGCGACCGCCGGACGGGCGAGCGGCAGTACGTCTACCACGGCAACGACGGCACGAGCTTCCCCTGGAACGACACCGCCCAGCTCGACTTCTCGTCGGCGACGGTCCGGGAGCAGGTCATCCAGACCATCCTCGCGGTCGCGCGGCGCTTCCCCATCATCCGCTTCGATGCCGCGATGGTGCTCGCCAGGAAGCACGTCCGGCGGCTGTGGTTCCCGGCCCCCGGCGAGGGTGGCGGCGCGATCCCGTCGCGCGCCGAGCACGGGACGATGACGGCGGCCGAGTTCGAGGCGGCGATGCCCGTCGAGTTCTGGCGCGAGGTCGTGGACCGGGTCGCGTCGGAGGTCCCGGACACGCTGCTGCTGGCGGAGGCGTTCTGGCTGCTCGAGGGCTACTTCGTCCGCACCCTGGGCATGCACCGCGTGTACAACAGCGCGTTCATGCACATGCTCCGCGACGAGGACAACGCGGGCTACCGGCGAGTGCTCAAGGACACGCTGGAGTTCGACCCCGAGATCCTCAAGCGCTACGTCAACTTCATGAACAACCCGGACGAGAAGACCGCGGTCGAGCAGTTCGGCAAGGGCGACAAGTAC
>CAYJOH010000462.1:0-2181 GCA_964371685.1 uncultured Anaerolineaceae bacterium | reverse complement strand
CGGTGGCGGCGCTCGATGTCGCCGTCCTCGATGTCGTCGTGGACGAGGCTGAAGTTGTGGCCCAGCTCCACCGCCGCGGCCCCCGGCAGGGCCGCCCGGTGGTCGCCCGCGATCGACGCGTAGGCGAGCAGGCCCAGCAGCGGCCGCATGCGCTTGCCGCGCGGGCCGTCGGCGCCGTCGAAGCCAAGGTGGTAGCGGATCATCGCGTACACGCCGGCCGTGGACGGCTCGCGATCCTGCACGACGCGGAGGATCTCCGCCTCCGTGTCGGCGAGCAGGACGGACAGGTCGAGGTCGCTGCTGACGGTCATCGCTTGCCAGTGTAACGGCTCGCGCGGTAAACGTGTCCAGTGAAAGTAGCCTGTTGGACGCGGCGTCGCGGCGGGCGCGTCAGGTCGGCGGTCCGGCCGCCGGTCGGTGCGCCGTCCCGATCGCGTCGGCGATCCGCTCCACGCCGTACGCGAAGGCCGCGTCGACGTCGCCGCCGAGCCGGAACGCGCCCGCGAGCTCCATGCCCACGAACCCGCTGGCCCACGCGACGACCGTCCTCGCCGCCTCGAGGACGTGCTCGGGCCCGGACAGCGCGGCGACGGTCCGGAACAGTGACTCGAACGTACGGGAGCCGGGATCGGGATCGAGCCGCCAGGCGTCCGGGAGCCGGGCGAACAGGAGGGCGTAGGCGCCGGGGTGGGCGAGGGCGTACGCCCGGAACGCGTGGGCGATCGCGCGCAGGTCGCCGCGCGGGTCCCCGGTGGTGGCGGCCGCGTCCATCGCTGCGCCGAGCTCCCGCTCGATGTCCCCGGCGATCAGCCGGACGAGCTCGGCGCGATCGCGGACGTGCTTGTACAGCGAGGGCGCCCGCACGCCGACCGCGCCCGCCACGCGCTGCATCGTGAGCGAATCGAGGCCCTCCTCGTCGAGGATCGTGCGGCCGGCGCGGACGATCCGGTCGAGCGAGGTGCGAGGCGGGGTCGGCATGCGTGGGCTCCAGTGTCAGGGGTCGATAGCTATTGACAGTAGCCATGATGGCTATGTACAGTAGCTCTCACGGGCATCGTACCGCAAGCCCGCAACAACGCAACGAGGATTCCGCCATGGCCATCGCCAACCTCGGCCTCCGCTTCGTCGTCGAGCTGCTGGGCGTCGCCGCCCTCGGCTACTGGGGCTTCACGGCCCTCGACGGGTCGCCGTGGCGGGTCGCCGCGGGGATCGGTGCGCCCGCCCTGCTCATCGTCGCCTGGGCGCTCGTCGTCGCGCCCAACGCCGACAATGCCCTGGCGCCGCGGACGAGGGAGCTGATCGGGACCGGGCTGCTGCTCGTGGCCGCCGTAGCACTGGCCCGGGCCAGTCAGCCGGCGCCGGCGGCGATGCTCGCCGCGACCGTCCTCGTCAACCAGGTCCTGTTGGTCGCCATCGACCCCGGCACGGCCGCCGCCGTCCTGCGCCACGCGGGACGCCGGGCCTGACGCCCGCCACCCGCAAGGAGACCCCGAATGCAGCTCGCCCCGTCACTCCACCGGCTCGGATCCGGGCTCGTCAACAGCTACCTGGTCGAGGAGGCCGGGTCCGTCACCGTCATCGACGCCGGCCTGCCGGGCGACTGGACGGCGCTGCGCGAGGAGCTCGCGGCGATGGGCCGGTCCCTCGACGACGTCCGGGCGGTCCTCCTGACCCACGGCGACACCGACCACGTCGGGTTCGCCGCGCGGTTCTCGCGCGAGCGGGGGATGCCCGTGCACGTCCATGAGCTCGACGCGACGCGGGCCCGGGGCGAGATCCGCAAGCCGATGTCGGGGTGGGGTCCGGTCAGGATCCGGCCCCTCGCCGGCTTCCTCGCCTACACGGCGCGCCGCGGCGGCCTGCGGATCCCGCCGGTGACGGAGCTCGCGTCGCTGGAGGCGGGGGCGACGCTGGACCTGCCGGGATCCCCGCGGATCATCCACCTGCCCGGGCACACGCCCGGCAGCGTCGCGATCCACGTGCCCGCCGTGGACGCCCTGTTCGTGGGTGACGCGATGACCACGCGCAGCGTCCTCACCGGGGCGACGGGTCCCCGGCTCGCGCCGTTCACGCTGGCGCCGGCCGAGGCCCTGGCCAGCCTCGGGCGCATCGAGGGGATCGAGGCCGGCTGGCTGCTGCCGGGTCACGGTCCGGCCTGGACCGGCGGCGTGCCGGACGCGC
>CAYJOH010000461.1:0-2205 GCA_964371685.1 uncultured Anaerolineaceae bacterium | reverse complement strand
GGGAACAGCGGCCACCACCAGTTGCCCAGGGCGATGAACTGCAGGCCGCCGGACAGGATGTTGCCCCAGGTCGGCGACGTCGGATCAACCCCGAAGCCGAGGAAGCTCACGAACGCCTCCGAGATGATGTTGCCGGCCACGATCAGCGAGGCTGCGACGACGATCGGGCTGAACGCGTTGGGCAGGATGTGCTTGAAGATGATCCGCCGGTCGCGCACGCCCACCGCCGTGGCGGCCTCGACGAACTCGCGCTCGCGGATCGACAGGAACAGGCTGCGGACGAGCCGGCTGACGCCCATCCACGAGAACAGGCCGAAGATCACGATCACCGTCATGACCGTCCCGTTGCCCAGGAACTTGGACGCGACGAGGATCACGAACAGCGTCGGCAGGCTGAGCATGATATCGACGAGGCGCATCAGCAGGTTGTCGACGATGCCGCCGGCGAAGCCCGCGATGGACCCCACGATCGTCCCGATCGTGACCCCGATCGCCATGCTCGAGAACCCGATCAGCAGCGACGTCCGGGCCCCGTTGACGACCAGCGTCAGCACGTCGCGCTGCAGTCCGCCGGTCTCGCCCATCGGGTGGGCGAGGGACGGCGCCCGGCCCCGCTGGACGATCTCGTCGGGACGCGGGATGTCGTTGAACGCGAACGGCAGCAGGAACGGCCCGACGATCGCGATCAGCAGCAGCGCGGCGATCAGCCCGAGGCCGATCAGGGCCAGCCGGTGGCGGCGGAACTTGCGCCACGCGAGCTGCCACTGGTTGAGCGACTTGAGGCCGACCTCGTAGTCCTCGGCGGCGGTGGGGTCCGGATCGACGATCTCGGGCTTGTCCGCGGCAAGACCGGCCCGCGGCTCCGGTGACTTAGCCATCGACGCCCTCAGTACTTGATCCGGGGATCCACGACCCCGTACGCGATGTCCGCCAGCAGGTTGGCCAGCACGACCATCATCGACGTGACGAGCAGGACGCCCATCAGGATCGGGTAGTCGAACTCCCGCGTGGCGTCGATCGTGAGCTTGCCGATCCCCGGCCACGAGAAGATCGTCTCGGTCACGATCGCGCCCGTGAACAGGAACGGGATCTCGAGGCCGATGTTGGTGATCACCGGCAGCATCGCGTTGCGCAGCGCGTGCTTGAAGTTCACGGCACGCGACGGAAGGCCCTTGGCCTTGGCCGTGCGGACGTAGTCCTGGCCCAGCGTCTCGATCATGCTCGCCCGGACGAACCGGCTGTCACCGGCGATGTTGACGACGACCAGCGTCACCACCGGCAGGATCAGGTGCTTGCCGATGTCGGCGAGCGCGGTGATCGGGTTCTTGCCGAAGTAGGCCCAGTACTGGTCGCTGCCGAACGGCGGCGACACACGGGTCTCGGTCATGCCGCTGGCGGGCAGGATGTTGAGGCCGGGCCCGCTGAAGATGAAGATCAGCATGATGCCCAGCCAGAAGGTGGGCATCGCGAACCCGACGTAGGCGAAGATCGTAGCCGCGTTGTCGAACAGCGAGTAGCGGTAGATCGCGGCATACACGCCCAGCAGGATCGCGATCGAGATCCAGACCACCAGCGCCACGCCCGCGAGGATGAACGTCGGCAGGGCCGCGCGCGCGATCCGGTCGCTGACCCTCTCTCCGGAGTTGATCGAGTACCCGAAGTCGCCGTGGAGCACGCCATTGCTGGCGCCGCTCAGGCCCTCGGGCAGGAAGTTCGGCAGCCCCGTGGGCCCGACGAACGCGGCCGGCACAGGCAGCGAGCCGAGGAAGGTGCCCTTCGTCTGGGGGTTGCAGAAGCCCATCCAGCGGCAGTACTGGATCGGGATCGGCTGGTCGAGGCCCCAGGCCTCCTTGAACTTGATCTTCTGGGCTTCCGTCATCCGCGGGTTGTTGGCGAACTTCGCCGTCGGGCCGCCGGGGGCGGCGAGCAGGATGCCGTAGACGACGACGGTGATCCCGAACAGGACGGGGATCGCCTGGAGGATGCGTCGGATAACGAACTTCGTCATCGGCAATTGCCTCAGCCCGGAGGTGGAGGGTTGACGGCGGCGGACGGTCCGGGGACCGACCGTCGGCGATTTGCGCGGAAGGTACACCCGCGGCGTGATCGCCGCTGGTAGTGGAACGGGGCGCCCCCGGACCCGGCCCCCCCGTAGGTTAAGTAAAAAAGAGCCAATGCGAACCCCCAGCCGAACCCCTACAACCC
>CAYJOH010000460.1:0-2224 GCA_964371685.1 uncultured Anaerolineaceae bacterium | reverse complement strand
CGGTGGCGGCGGTCCGGGCGGGACGTCGCGGACCGGTGGCATCGTAGCCCCCGGCGCCATGGGCGTGGTCCGGGCGCGCCCCGGGCGCCGCGATTCGCGGCGGTCAGGCCCGGGCGACCACCTCGTCGAGGTAGGCCGCGATCCCGGGCACGTCCCGGAGGCGCCGCTCGAAGTACACGTTCACGGCCTCGATCGCCTGGGTCTTGACGTCGTCAACGGCGCTCGTGCGCCCCGCCGAGCCGCGACCCGCCTGGAGGTTGTCACGGACCTCGAGCAGCCGGCGGACCATGTCGGCCTCGGAGCGTCCCTCGAGCGCCGAGATCGCGGACATGATCAGCTGGTCGGTCTGCTGGACCATGGTCTCGGTGTCGAACTCCGCGCCCGGGCGGTCCGCCTCGTCGAGGGTCCGGATCAGCGCCGCGACCTGGTACAGCACGGTCGTGGGCTCGTCGAACAGCTCCCGCAGGTAGACCGCCTCGGCGTACCGGCCGGTCAGCCGGAAGATGTTGTACAGGCGGCGCGCGACCTTGCCGTAGTTGGGGTCCTTGGTCGAGTACTTGACGACCTCGTGCTCCAGCTGCTCGACGTAGTCGTCAACGGAGTCGGCCGAGAGCTGGCTCACGACCCGGGTGAACAGGGGCAGCGACTCCGCCTCGAGATACACCTCCTGGAAGTAGGGGTCCACGACGCCGTCGAGGGCCGTGATCGTCCCGTCGGGGGCCTCCCAGGTCACGTCGAGCATGTTGCTGGCGTTGGCCAGGGCCCTTCGCGCCGGGTCGGCCACGATCCAGTCGAGCTTGCACCAGCCGGGTTCGGCGGCGACCCGGTCCCAGGTCAGCGTCTCGGGCGTCCCGTCGCGGACGACCTCGATCGTGCCGGCGGCCACCTCGTCGGCCGTCCACGACACCGGGCCGCCGGCGTGGACCGGCCGGCCGTCGCGCTCCGCGTCGAACGGGTAGCTGCCGAACTTGACCTCCCACAGCCGGAACGTCGGCCCCACCCGGGTCGCGAGCGCCTTGTCGCGCATCTCGCGGGCCAGGACCGCGCACGCCGCCTCGCGGCTGGGGGCGGTGATGTGGATCCGCTCGAAGTAGTCGCAGTCGCCCGGGAACGACTGGACCTTGCCCTGGGCGGCCGAGCCGGACAGGGCAAGCGCGGTTCGGACCTCCGGCGGCCGGTCCGGGAACCCCACGATCTCGCCGATGGCGCGGAAGCGGGCGAGGTCCCGGGCGGTGAAGTCGAGCATGGACACCCGGTGGCCGAAGATGCCACTGTCCACGTCGACCACGATGTCGCCGCCCACTGCCTCGGCCTCCATGGCGGCCATCCACTGGGCGGCCTCGGCTTCGTCGATCTCGACGCCCAGGCGCCGCGCCGACTCGATCATCCCCGCCAGCGCCGACTCGCCCTCGTCCCTGCCCGCCATCGCCCTGGTCCTCCTCGCGGTCGCCCCGGTCCCGCCCGGTCAGTCGCTAGTATCGATCTCGTCCCCCGCCCGAGGTGTGCCGTGACCGCAGAGACCTGGATCAGCGTGGACGTCGAGACGTCCGGGCCCACGCCCGCGACCGGCAGCCTGCTCTCGATCGGGGCGTGCCCCGTGGATGACCCGGGGGAGGGGATCGAGCTGCTGCTGCGCCCCGACCCCTCGCGGCCCTGGGGCGCGCAGGCGGCGACCGTCCACGGCCTCGACCGGGAGACCCTGCTGCGCGGCGGGCTGGCGCCGCGGGACGCGATGGAGCGGCTGGCGTCCTGGCTGGGGCGCGTCGTCCCGGCCGGGTCGCGCCCGGTGATGGTCGCGCTCAACGCTCCGTTCGACTGGATGTTCGTCGCCGACGCGTGCTGGACGCACCTCGGCCACAACCCGTTCGGGCCCAGCGCGCTGGACATCAAGGCGCTGTACCTCGGCCGGCACCTCGACGAGATCGAGCGCTGGGCGGACACGTCACGGGTCCGGATGCTCGAGCGCTACCCGGTCGTGCTGCCCCACACTCACCGCGCCCTGGACGACGCCCGCGAGCAGGCCGCCCTGTGCCGCGCGATCCGTGACCGGCCCCGGGGGCCCGCCAGCCCGCGGCCATGAGCGGCCCGTCGGCGGTCCCGGCCTCGCCGGCCGCCCGCGCCCATGCCCTGCCCGCCGCGGACGTCGCCGCGGCGCTGGACGGCGCCCAGGCGCGTGGGCTGGGCCCGGGCGCGGCGCTCAGGCGTGGGCGGGCCTCTGGGCCCC
>CAYJOH010000459.1:0-2226 GCA_964371685.1 uncultured Anaerolineaceae bacterium | reverse complement strand
CTGGCCGGCGCGGCCGAGGTGCTGGCCGGGCTCCGTCGGGCACCGGTCGCGGCGGCGGATGGCGGCGCCGCCCCGGCCACCGCGGAGGGCGGCACCCGGGACCGGCTTGGACGCCTGCTGCGCCGCGCCGCCCCGGTCCTGCGCGGGCTGGTGATCGCGGTCCCGCTGGTGGTCGTGTTCGCCGCCCTGTTCGCCTCGGCCGATGCGGTCTTCGACCGGCTCGCCCGCCAGGCCCTCGACTGGCGGCTGGACCTGGATCTCGCCGAGCTCGCCGACCGGGCGCTCGTCGTCGGCGTCGTGGCCTGGCTGGCGGCCGGCCTGCTCGCGCTCGCGGGGGCGCGACTGCCGGCCCTGGCGGGTGCCCGCTGGCCCGCGCACGCGATGCCCGGCGGCGGACCGGACCGGGGGCGGTCGCTGGGCGCGGCCAGCGCGGCGGTGATGGCCCGCGAGTCACGCCTCGGGACGATCGAGGCGGCGACCGTCCTGCTGGTCCTCGACGCCCTGTTCGCCGTGTTCGTCGTCCTCCAGCTCGCCTACCTGTTCGGCGGGCGGGACACGCCCGCGGTTGTCGGACTCACCTATGCCGAGTACGCGCGCCGGGGCTTCTTCGAGCTGGTCGCCGTGGCCGTGCTGGCCGGGTCGCTCGTCGTGGCGCTCGACCTCGCGGTCGGGCGGCGGTCGGTCGGGCAGCTGGCGGCCGCCCTGGGGCTGCTCGGGCTCACTGCGGTGGTCCTCGCGTCCGCCCTGCTGCGTCTGCGGCTGTACCAGGACGCCTACGGCTGGACGGAGCTGCGGTTCGTGGTCCTGGTGGCGATCGGCTGGCTGGCGGCCGCAGTGGTCGTGACGAGCGTGCTGCTGGCGACCCGGCGGACGAAGTGGTCGCTCCACGTGCTCGGGATCATGGTGCTCGCCACGGTCGCGGGGATGAACGTCGTCGGCCCGCAGGCCTTCGTCGCGGACCGGAACCTGGAGCGGGCGCTCGACCCGTCGCTCGTGCCGGCGGGCGGCCGGACCGGCCTCGACACGCCGTACCTCTCGTCGCTGGGCGACGAGGCGGTGCCGGCCGTCGCGCGCGCCGTGGACCGGCTGCCGGACCCGGCGGACCGGGCCTGGCTCGCGCGCTTCCTCGACGTGCGCGCGGCCCAGCTGCGCGAGAACCCCACGCTGCTCGGCTGGCCGGCCTGGAACCTGGCCCGCGAGCGGGCGCGTGCCGCGCTCGCGGACCGCTGACGATCGCCGCCGGTCAGGCCTCGCCGCCCCAGCCGGGGATCGGGTCACCGGGCCCGCGGCGGGCGGGCGGCACCAGGCGCCGGAACACCCAGCGCGCGACCAGCAGGAGCACCGCCACCACGAGGATGAGCGGCAGCCACACGATCGCGAACCAGATCGCGGCGCTGACCAGCGCCTGGCCGGCCCCGATCAGGGTCGCGGTGGCGCCGTCGACGTCCTTGGTGGGATCCCAGCCCTGCGCCTGCTCCTGGACGGCCACGATTTCGAGGCCGAACGTCGCCACCAGGGTCCCGTACGCCACCTGGTCCTGGAGCCTCGCGAGCTGGCCGTCGAGCTGCTCGATCTGGCCGCGGATCTGCGTCAGCTGCGCCTCCACCTCGAGCAGGTCGCTGATCTTGCCGGCGCCCTTCGCGATCTCCTGGAGCGAGGCCTCGCTCGCCCGCAGGTTGCGCAGCCGCGCCTCGAGGTCGACGACCTGCCCGCCGACCTCCGTCGCCTGCGTCTGCTCGGCGACGACCTTGGTCGCCAGGCCCCGCAGGTCGGCGATCGCATCCTCCCAGCGGGTGGCCGGGATGCGGTAGGTGATGGTGGCGACGGATCGCTCGCCGTCGTTCGACTCCTCCGATGCCCCGACGTAGCCGCCGAAGGCGAGCACCGCTGCCCTCGCCCGCGCAAGCGCCGGCTGCAGGTCGGCGACGACGAGCTGGAGTGAGCCGGTGTACACGATCTGGAGGTCCTCGCGGGGCGCCGACGGAGCGTTGCCGCCCGAGCCCTCGTCGATGACGCCGGAGCGGTAGTCGTCCTCGGACCCGACGGACGGCGCCGCGGTCGCCGGGGCGCCCTGGGGCACCTCGCCGCCGACCGAGTTCCCGACCGTGCTCAGGATCGCGGCGCTACCGCCGCAGGCGGCGACGAGCGCGCCCGTCACCAGCAGCAGGATCAGGCGGGGTACGTGGCCCCGTCGCTCGTAAGCCCCCATGGTCGCCACCTCCGAGG
>CAYJOH010000458.1:0-2232 GCA_964371685.1 uncultured Anaerolineaceae bacterium | reverse complement strand
GCATGATCGCCGACGCGGCCGCGGTCGTCACCATCCGGCATCATCTCGAGATGCCCGACCTGGCCCCCGTCCTCGCCGACCTCGACGCCCGCTTCGACCGCCTCCAGCGCGAGGCCCGCATCCCCGGCGTCGCCTGGGGCGTGGTCATGGGCGGCGAGCTGGTCCACGCCGGCGGCGCGGGCACGATCCGCGACGGCGAGGACCGGAGACCGGACGCGGACGCGGTGTACCGGATCGCCTCGATGACGAAGTCGTTCACGGCGACAACGGTGCTCCTGCTCCGCGACGAGGGCCGGCTGCGCCTGGACGAGCCGGTGGCGACGTACGTGCCGGAGCTCGCCGGCTGGCGCCCTCCCACCGCCGACGGCGATCCGGTGACGGTCCGCCAGCTGTTGTCGATGTCCGGCGGCCTGCCCACCGACGACCCGTGGGGGGACCGGCAGCAGGGCCTCGACCTCACCCGCTTCGCGGAGCTGCTCGCCGCCGCCCCCGGGTTCGCCTGGCCGCCGGGCACGACGTTCGAGTACTCGAACCTGGGCTACGG
Source organism: uncultured Anaerolineaceae bacterium (assembly GCA_964371685.1). Lineage (GTDB taxonomy): Bacteria > Chloroflexota > Limnocylindria > Limnocylindrales > CSP1-4 > CAIXZV01. The sequence continues at coordinate 1,688 of CAYJOH010000458.1, read as the reverse complement.
GATCCTCGGCCGGGTGATCACGAACGTGGCCGGCGCCGAGTACCGGGAGGTCGTCCGGGACCGGCTGCTGGGGCCAATGGGGATGACGGCGACGACGTACCTCGAGGATGACGTCCCGGAGCCCCGGCTCGCGCACGGGTACGTGCGCCGCGAGGACGGGCTCGTGCGCGAGGGGACGGACGGCTACGGCGCCCTGGCCTCGATGGGCGGCGTGTTCACGTCCGTGCGCGATCTCTCGCGCTGGGTGGCCGGGTTCCTGGACGCCTTCCCCGCCCGCGACGATCCGGAGGGTCCCCACCCCCTCCGCCGCGCCTCGCGGCGCGAGATGCAGCAGGTCCAGCGGGCGTTCGGCCCGTGGGTGGCCGAGCACCGACCGGACGCCGAGCCCGTGGCGACCGCCGGCGGGTACGGGCTCGGGCTGTTCGTGCTCCGGGACGTGGAGCTGGGCACGACCGTGAGCCACGCCGGGGGCTACCCGGGCTTCGGCACCCACATGGCCTGGCACCCGGCGACGGGCCTGGGCGTGATCGGCCTGGGCAACCTGCGGTACGCGCCGGTGCGGCCGGTCGTCGCCGAGATGCTGGCGATGCTCGTACGGGCGGAGGTGGCGCCCCGGCGGCGGGTGGTGCCCGGCGCGGCGGTGGCGGCGATGCGGCCGGTCGTGGAGCGGCTGCTGGAGCGCTGGGACGACGCGGCCGCGGACGACGTGTTCGCAATGAACATGGACCTCGACGAGCCTCGCGAGCTCCGACGAGCCACGGTGGCCAAGGTAGCCGAGGATCTGGGCCCGCTCCGGCCGGACGACACGCGGCCGGCGACCTCGGATTCGCCCGCGGACCTCGCCTGGTGGTTGCGGGGTGAGCGCGGCTGGGCCCGGGTCTCGATCCTCGTCACGCCCGAGCCGGTGCCGCGGCTCCAGAGCCTGAAAGTCACGGCGGTCGGCGATCCGTCGGCGGCGCTCCGTTCGCTCGCGGATCGGGTCCTCGCCCTCACGGCGGTTGCGGCGCCCTCCTGGCCACAGGACCTGCCCCTCGCCGAGGGCGTGGACGGGGCGGCGATCGAGCGGGCCTTGCGGGCGGCGTGGGCGCGCTTCGGGTCCCTGCGCCTCGGCCTGCCGGTCGAAGGCGACGGGCGCGCCACGTCAACCTTCGAGCTCGAAACGGAGCGAGGCGGGCGGGCGACGCTCAAGGTGGGCCTCAACCCGGAGTCGGGTGCCGTCACCGTGGTCACGCTCCAGGTCCCCGAGCGCGAGGCGCCCGCGGAGCCCTGGTAGGGCCAAGCCGCGGCGCCGCGCGCGGGCCACGTCCCGGACCGGGTCAGTCGAGATCGCGGCCCCGCGACCGACCGCCGTACAGCGGTTCGCGCAGCCCCGTCCGCCGGATCCCGGCCACACCGATCGCCGTGACCGCCAGGCCGACCAGCAGCGGGATGGCGGGCCCACCGCCATCGGGCGACGACCCGCCGACCGCGACGATCCCGGACTGATCCGGTGCCTGCGTGGCCGTAGCGGTCGCCGAGACCAACGTCGGGGAGGCTGTCGCGCTGGCGACCGGCGTCGCGATCTCCGTCGGGCCGGGGCGCGGAGTCCTGGCAGACGGGGTCGGCGCCGGCGTCGCGACCGATGCGGGCGTGGTCGGCTTCGGGGTCGGCTTCGGGGTCGGCTTGGGGGTAGGGCGCGGCGTGGGAGC
>CAYJOH010000457.1:0-2233 GCA_964371685.1 uncultured Anaerolineaceae bacterium | reverse complement strand
TGAGCCGTTACCCCACCAACGAGCTAATCGGACGCAGGCCCCTCCCGAAGCGCCTCGCGGCTTTGATGACACGATTGAACGTGTCGCCACATGCGGTATTAGCAACCCTTTCGGGCCGTTATCCCCCACTTCGGGGCAGGTCACCCACGCGTTACTCAGCCGTCCGCCACTAACGAGCAAGCTCGTTCGTTCGACTTGCATGTCTCATGCACGCCGCCAGCGTTTATCCTGAGCCAGGATCAAACTCTCCGCGAAAACACGATCTTGCGATCGTGTGTAGCTCAAGCTTGGTCCAGGCACGTTCTCGTGCTGAAGTTCCTACCACTCTTCAGTTGTTAAGGTGCAGCGCCCGGCCTTGACCGCCCGGAGCGCGGACTACCAATTGTGCGGCAGGCCGCTCCCCGTGTCAAACGGGGGAAGGGGGGCTTGCCCGCCTCGCGGGCGACCGGAGAGCCCCGGGTTTCCCGAGGCGCGAGGAGGGATGGTAGGGCGGGCCCGGACGGCTGTCAAACGGGGTCGTTGACTGGTCCGGGGGAGGGGCCGGCGGCGGCTCCTAGATCGGGCTCTCCTGCACGAGGAGGATGAACGCGGCCCCGCTCAGCCAGGCGAGGAGCGCGAGCTCCACCGACCCCTCGGCGCCCAGCGGCCCCACAGCGACCAGCCACACGAGCAGCCCGACGACCGCCGCCGCGAGCGCCTTCGACAGCCGGAGCAGGATCTCGAACACGAGCTCGCGCATGGCTATAGCGCCCGCCGCCCCTGGAGGGCGCGGATGAGGGTGACGTCGTCGGCGTACTCGAGGTCCCCGCCGACCGGGAGGCCCCGCGCGATCCGCGTCACCGACCCGACCCGGCCTTCCAGGCGCTCGCCCAGGTACATCGCGGTCGCCTCGCCCTCGAGCGTGGGGTTGGTCGCGATGATGACCTCCTCCACGCGATGGCCCTCGGCCACCGCCTCGTCCACCCGGGCGAGCAGCTCCCGGATGCGGAGCCGCTCCGGTCCGACGCCGTCGATCGGGCTGATGGCGCCGTGGAGCACGTGGTAGCGGCCGCGGAACTCGCCGGTGCGCTCGATCGCCAGGACGTCGAGCGGCTCCTCCACCACGCACAGGTACGCGTCGTCGCGGCCCGCGTCCCGGCAGATGGGGCACAGGGGCGCGTCGCTGATGTTGAAGCAGCGGTCGCAGAACACGACCTCGTCGCGCACGGCCACGAGCGCACGCGCGAGCGCGCGAGCCTCCGCGTCGGGCGCGCGGAGCAGGTGGAACGTGAGCCGCTGGGCCGTCTTGGGCCCGATCCCGGGCAGCCGCGAGAACGCCTCGATCAGGCGTGCGACCGGCTCGATGACGGCCGAGGTCACGGCACGGGCTCGATGGCGACCTGGGTCACGGGACGGCGGTCAGCCGAGGCCGGGGATGCGCAGGCCGGCCGTGACGGCACCCATCTTCTGCTCCGCCAGCTGGCGGGAGGCGCGCAGGGCGTCGTTGACCGCGGACATCACGAGGTCCTGGAGCATCTCCACGTCCTCGGGGTCCACCGCGGACGGGTCGATGACGAGGCCGACCAGGTCCTGCTTGCCGGTCACCGTGGCCTTCACGACGCCGCCCCCGGCGCTGCCGTCCACCGTCGCGGACTCGAGCTCCGCCTGGACACGCGCCATCTCCTGCTGCATCTGCATCAGCATCTTCTGCGGGTTCATGCCCATGCTGCGGGATCCTCCGGTGGTGGTCGATGTCGTCGGGTGTGCCGCCCAGTCTCGCCCATGCGCGGGCGCCGCGCGAGCCGGGACCGGCTCAGGTGACCTCTGGCACGTCCGCGAGGTCCTCGGCGAAGATCCGGTGGGCCTCGGCGAGGATGTCCGCGGCGTCGGCGTCCGCCGGGAGGGGCGGCAGCAGGTCCAGGTTGGTCGCGACGCAGCGGACGCCGACGGGATGGCCGAGGAACGCGCCGATGCCGTCCTCGAGGTTCATCCGGCGCCGCTCCGCGACATCCTTGAGGAACGCCTGCTCCTCCGGGAACCCGAGGGTGACCACGTTGCGCTCGACGCCGATCGGGCGGCAGACCGTGATCAGGGGCTTGAGCGGCGGGCTCTTGCTGATCGCGGCGACCACCTGTGGCCAGCCGGTGCGGAGGCGCTCGAGATCGGCGCCGGGCGCCGCCTCCGCCGCGGGCGCGGATGGGGTCGCGGTGAGGGCCTGCGCACCGGCGTCGGACTGGGGGGCGGTGTCCGGGGC
>CAYJOH010000456.1:0-2236 GCA_964371685.1 uncultured Anaerolineaceae bacterium | reverse complement strand
CCACGCGGTCCGGGCCGGCGGACCACCGGCCGGGTCCGGGCGGAGGTCGATGACGGCCAGCCGGCCGCCGGGGCCCAGCCGGGCACGGAGCGTGACCGCGGCACCGTCCAGCCCGGCGCCCCGGACCCGGCCCAGCAGGAAGGCGACGACCAGCGCGTCGGCGGTCGGCTCACCTGGCCCCGGCGCGGCCCACGGATCGGCCACGTGGAGGTGCGCGAGCAGGCGGTGGGCCGTCAGCCGCTCACGGGCCCGGTCCAGCGCTCCCCCGTCAGCGTCCGTCGCGTGGAGCTCGCCCTTGCCCGCCAGCAGGGGCGAGAAGAAGCCGACGCCCGCCGCCGGCTCGAGGATCCGGCCGGCGAGCGGCAGGGCATCGAGCCACAGGGTCACGGCGTCCAGCTCCGCCTGCCACGCGGCGTCGTGGATGGCGCCGCGGGCAAACGCCCCGCGCCGCAGGAACCAGTCGTCCGGGAAGGCCGGGGGCGGCGGCGCCGTCACCCGGGGCCGCAGCGGCCCCGGTCCTGCAGTCGATGGCGGCGGCGAGGGCTGACCGGCGTCCTGGGCGCCCGGCGCGGCTGCGCCGCGCTCCTCGATCGCCGCCCGGAGCCGCCCCCGCAGGAACGGGTTCGTGCCGGCCCTGCCGAGGCAGACGGCGCACAGCTGGGCCCAGCCCTCGAGGTCCCCGGGTGCCCGCGTCTCCCACGCGGTGCCGCACCACAGGCAGTCGAACCGCGGCCGGAACGGCATCGTCGCGGGGCGCTCTGTCAGTCGACCCGCGCCCAGCTGTCCGGCGGCGACATGCCGTCGAACGCGAGCGGGTCGAACAGCTCGGCGAGGACCTCGATCCCGTCCACGATCCGCGGCCCGGGGCGCCAGAAGTGCGCGGCGCCGTCCACCGCGAACACCCGGCCGTCGCGCACGGCCCGCAGCTCGCCCCAGCCGGCGGGACGCGGGATATCCGTCCAGGCCCGGACCGTCTCATGCAGGTGCAGCCCGGCGGGCATCAGCACCAGGACCTCCGCGTCCATCTCGCGGACCGCGTCCCAGCTCGTGACCGCGGGCGGTCCCGCCTCGTGTCCCAGGAGCTCCCAGCCGCCCGCCAGCCGGACCAGCTCGGGGACCCAGCGGCCCACCGCGTACGGCGGGTCGAGCCAGCCCAGGGCGGCGACGCGCGGCGGCGCGAACCCGTGGTCGCGGCGGCCGACGACGATCTCCTCGACCGCCTGGAGCCGCTCGCGCAGCTCCTCGACGACGTCCACGGCCGCGTCCTCCGCCTCGGTCATCGCGCCGACGGTCGAGATCGAGTTGAGGATCCCCTCGACGGACGTCGGCTCGAGGCGGACCACGCTCACGTCGGGGCCCAGCCGGCGGGCGAGCCCCTCCACCTCGCGCGCCCCCGCGCCGAGCACGAGGTCGGGGCGCACATCCGAGATCGCGGCCTCGTCCGGCGCCAGCCACGGCAGGCCCGGCGCGGTCGGGCCGGAACCGCGCGGCCGCGTCACGAACGGGATCTCCCGGGCCTGGGGCGGGAAGTCGCAGTCGTGGCTGACGCCCACGAGCTCGTCGCCGAGGCCCAGGGCGAACACGATCTCGGTGGCGGACGGGAGCAGGGAGACGATGCGCACGCCGCCAGTCTACGGTCGGAAGGACGGCACGCCCGGCGCCGGGTCGATGGGGAACGCGAAGTCGAGGTGAACGCGGGCGCGGGACGCCGCCGGTGCGCGGCCGGCGGGGTTCAGGCCGGCTTGAGCGCGTCGAGGGCGGCGCGCGCGGCGGCCTTGTCGCTGAACCAGGTCGCGTTGATCGGCGTGTACTGCGCCCACTCCGCCGGGAGGCTCTCCTCGGGGAAGATCGCGTTGACCGGGCACTCCGGCTCGCAGGCGCCGCAGTCGATGCACTCGTTCGGGTCGATGTACAGGATGCGATCCGTGCCCTCGTCGAAGTGGATGCAATCCACGGGGCAGACGGACACGCACGACTGGTCCATCACGTCGACGCAGGGCTCGGCGATGACGTACGCCATGGTCTGATGGTCTCCTGAAAGCGGCGCGGTCGGGGGCGCGCAGGCTGCCCGCGCACCGAATGAGAATGTACACCGTGCGGGCCGGGCTCGACGCGCCCGCGAGCACGCGCGCATGCCCGCCGGGCCGGACGGGGGGGCGGGGATCGCCCGGCCCCGGGACGGGCCCGGCCCCTAGGACGCCCCGGGCGCCAGGCTGGGCAGCGGCGGCGTGCTGGC
>CAYJOH010000455.1:0-2240 GCA_964371685.1 uncultured Anaerolineaceae bacterium | reverse complement strand
ACAGGAAGAACGGCAGCATGCCCAGCGACAGCAGCGTGAGCCGCCAGTCGATGATGACCATGGCGATCATCGTGCTGATCGCGATCGCGAAGTTGGACGTCACCGAGCTCGCGGTGTCGGTGACGACGTGCTGGACGCCGCCGACGTCGTTCGCCAGCCGGCTCTGGATCTCACCCGTGCGGGTGGAGGTGAAGAAGCGCAGCGGCATCCGCTGCAGGTGGCCGTAGAGCGCGTTGCGCAGGTCCTGCATCACGCTCTGGCCGATCGCGTTGTTGAGGTAGCTCTGGGCGAGGCCCAGCAGGCCCGAGGCGATCGGCAGCACGATCATCAGGCCGACGTAGAGGTTGAGCCGGTCGAACTGGCCGCCGACGATGACCTCGTCGATCAGCAGCTTGAGCAGGTACGGGTTGATCAGCCCGATGAGGCTGGTCGCGAGGATCGCGCCCAGCACGAACGCGACCTGGGCGCGGTATGGCCCGAAGAAGGCGGCGATGCGCCGGATCGTGCGCCCGCGGCGCTCCTTGGGGACCGGGACAAAGTCGCGCGACGGTCCCGCCAGCCGGCCGGGTCCCGGGGCCCCGCGCGCCATTGCGCGGGCGCCCGAGCCGCGCATCGTCATCTGGTGGCCCGGACCGGCGTCACGACGCGGTGGCGGCCGCGGGCGTCGTCTCGGCGCCCTGCTCCTCCAGCCAGCGCTCGGCGTCGATCGCCGCCCGGCAGCCGTCGCCGGCCGCGGTCACGGCCTGGCGGTAGCGGTGGTCGTTCACGTCACCGGCGATGAACACGCCGGGGATCCGGCTGGCCGTGTGCTGGTGGGCGACGAGGTAGCCCTTCTCGTCGGTCTCGAGCCAGTCCCGGAACACGTCCGTGTTGGGCTTGTGGCCGATGGCGATGAACAGGCCCTCGATCGGCATCTCGCGCACGTCGCCGGTCCGCGTGTCGCGCAGGCGCAGGCCCTCGACCTTCGCGTCGCCGATGACCTCGTCCACGGCCGTGTTGGTGTGGACCTCGATCTTGGGGTGGGCGAACGCCCGGTCGATCATGATCTTGGAGGCCCGGAACCCGTCGCGGCGGTGGATCAGGTGCACCTTGCTCGCAAACCGGGTGAGGTAGTTGGCCTCCTCCATCGCGGAGTCGCCGCCGCCGACGACCGCGATCTCGCGGTCCCGGAAGAAGAACCCGTCGCAGGTCGCGCACGCCGACACGCCGCGCCCCCGGAGGCGCTGCTCGCTCTCGAGCTCCAGCCACAGCGCGGACGCGCCGGTGGCGATGACCAGCGTCTGGCCGGTGTACTCGACGCCGCGCGCCCAGACGTGGAACGGGCGTGACGAGAGGTCCACGCGGTCCACGTCCACGTCCACGATGTGGGTGCCGAAGCGCTCCGCTTGGGCGCGGAACTTCGCCATCAGGTCCGGTCCGTCGATGCCGTCGGGGAAGCCCGGGTAGTTCTCGATCTCGCTGGTGAGCATCAGCTGCCCGCCCGGCGCGGAGCCGGCGAGCACGATGGGCGAGAGATTGGCGCGGGCGGCGTAGATGGCGGCCGTGAGGCCGGCCGGGCCGGAGCCGATGATCAGGACGTCGGTGGTGGTGCGGCCGCCGTCGCCACCCGCCGTGGCGGGGCCGCCGGGCATCGGCGTTGCGGCGCCGCCCTCGTCGGCGATGATCGCGATCCCGCCGCCGAACGGGGCGGCCGGCGCGCCGGTGTCGGCGCCGAAGTTGATCTTGAGCGACCCGAAGGGGCTCGTGCTCCCGTTCGCGGCGTCGCCGCCGCGGTTCGTCTCGTCGGTCATGGTCGTGATTGTCGTCTCTGTGCGCTGCTGGTGCTTGCCTCCCACTGTAGCACGAGCGGCGGATACCCCCCGGGGGTATCTACAGCCGGGCCAGCAGGGGCAGCACGTCCCGCCTGAGCGTCTCCATCACCTCCGGGCGCCACACGTCGCGGACGCTGAAGATCACGTGCTGGGCTCCGGCGTCGGCAAGCTCGCCGAAGCGGTCCACGACCTGGCCGGCGCTCTCGCCGTTGCCGTCGCCCAGGTCGAGCCGGACCGACTGGAGCACGGAGCGCTCGATCTCGTCGGGGTCTCGCCCGATCGACTGGCAGTGCTCGCGCAGGACCTCGTACTTGTGGTGGATCGCCTCCGGGCCGCCGAACACGTTGCACGCGTCGGCGTACTGCGCGACCAGCCGCAGCGTCTTCCGCTCGCCGCCGCCCCCGATCATGATCGGCGGGTGGGGCCGGG
>CAYJOH010000454.1:0-2246 GCA_964371685.1 uncultured Anaerolineaceae bacterium | reverse complement strand
GGCCAGGGCCTGGCGGCTGATCGGCAGCATCCACGCCACGAGCGGGCGGTACGAGTCCGCGGCCGACGCGGCCCAGCGGGTGGTGGAGCACGCGACCCGGGCCGGCGACCGCCGCCTGGCGTCGCGGGCCGCCGCGGGATACGCGACGATCGCCCGCGCCGGCGCGCTCCCGGCCGACCAGGTGGCGGAACGCTGCGGCCCGCTGCTGGACCAGGTCGCCGGCGACCGCAAGGCGGAAGCCATGATCCTGTCGGTCATCGCGGTGTCCGAGGCGATGCAGGGCCGGTTCGACCGCGCCCGCGAGCTGCACGCCCGGGCCAAGACGATCCTGGGCGAGCTCGGTCGGAGCGTCGTCGCGGCATCCACGTCGATCGAGGGGTCGCGCATCGAGATGCTCGCCGGCGACCACGCGGCGGCCGAGGCGCTGCTCGGCGCCGACTCGCGGGAGCTGGACGGGATGGGCGAGCGCTACTTCCGGTCGACGGTGGTGGGGCTGCTGGCGCACGCGCTCGAGGCCCAGGGACGCCTGGACGAGGCCGATTCGGCGGTGGACCTCGCGGCCACGCTCACGGACGAGGACGACGTCGAGTCCCAGATGCTGTGGCGGACGGCACGCGCCAAGGTCCGCGCCCGCCAGGGCCGGGGGGACGATGCGCTCGCGCTGGCCGCCGAGGCCCTCGCGCTCGCCGCCGAGACCGACGACATCGACGTCCAGGGCGACGTCCACGCCGACTACGCCACCGTGCTCCGCCGGCTCGGCCGTGCGGACGAGGCGGCGGCGCACTTCGAGCTCGCGAGGGATCTCTACACGCGCAAGGGGAACGTCGCCCTCGCCCAGGTCATGGCGGCGGCGCTCGACGGGGCGGGCCAGCCCGCCTGAACGGGGGCGGGCGGGAACCAAGCGGGGGACTCGAAACGAGGAGCGGACCCCCCCGGAGGGCGGCCCGCTCGTGGGGATCGAAAGGGCGGCGCGCTAGCCAAGCAGGCGGGTCTTCCCGTTGCCGGGCGTCTGCACGATGATCGTGAGGACGTCACCGCTCACCGACGCCGACCCGCAGTTCGTGGAGCCGGCCGTCTTGCAGGCGCTCTTCCTGGCCAGCGAGATCTCGGTCGTCGTCGTGCCGTCGTCGGCGGTGTGGACGACCACCAGCTTGTTGAGGGTCACGTTCTGCCCGTTGAGCTGGACCTGGATGGTCCACGTGATCACGTCGCCGGTGGTGTCGCCCGCGACGTTCGCCTCGACCTCCTGGCCGATGCAGTCCAGCGTCCCGACGACCGGGCACGCGGCGCCGGCGTTCTCGCTCAGCGTGACCACGGCCAGGTTGGCCGGCAGCTTGACCTTCGCCGACTGCCCGTTGGTGTTGTCCTCGTCGCCGAGGGGGCAGGTCGAGACCTCCTTGCTGGAGCTGCCCGGCCGGTACGCGGAGACGGAGTCGCACGAGAAGCCCAGGATCGTGATCGTCCCCTGCGCCGAGAAGGTGTCGATGTTGGACCCGTTGTCGTTGCCGCTCTCGGCGACGCTGACCACGCCCTCGGTCATGAACGTGGGGGCGGCCGGCGTGTCCTCGGTGGTGTTGACGACGGCGCTGACGGTCACCGACTTGCGGGCGCCGAGCGTGCCCAGCGAGCAGTCCAGGATCGCGCCGCCCGAGCAGCCGGCCGTCGACGTCGCGATCGTGACGCCGGTCGGGAACGTGGTGGGCGGCGTCGCGTCGCCGTTGGGTGCCGGGAGAGGGTTGTCATCCTGGCCCAGGAGCAGCCGGACGTTGTTGAGCGTCTGCTTGCCGTTGTTGGAGATCCTGACCGAGATCGGCGCGGACTCGCCGGCCGAGATCGTGAACGACGCCAGGACCCCTTCGGCCACGCCGAACACGCTGACCGACTTGGACGTCCCGCCCGACGGCGCTGCCGTGGCCGGCACCGAGACCACCAGCGCGAGCAGGGACGCGGCGACCAGCCCCGCACCGAGCCGCCTGAATGCGTAGACCTTCACCGAACCCTCCGAGTCCCCGCTCCGCCGGTGATGGGACCAGTACCAAGGTCCCCCATTCACCGGGCCGAATGTCACATCACGGTCGCATCGGGGATCGGGCGTGTCAAGGTCGCGTTCCTGACAGCCCGTGGACGGGACGCACCACCCGCCGGGTGTCGCGCAGCCGACAGTGCCGGCTCAGGATCGCGGGACGGGCCGCATCGGGTAGACGCCGACCACGACCGGCACGTCGGGGTCCAGCGACAGCTCGTAC
>CAYJOH010000453.1:0-2269 GCA_964371685.1 uncultured Anaerolineaceae bacterium | reverse complement strand
CCGGACCGGCCCCCCGCGCACCGCTCGGCCGCCGCGCCGGCGGCCGGCGGCCGGGGCCGGCGCTGGGCCCGAGGCCGACGGGCGGGCCAGGATCGGCGGGCGGGCATCGCGCCCCGGATCAGGCGAGGGGCCGGTCATCGCTGCCCAGGACCGCGAGTCGTCGCTGTGGCGGCAGCGAGTCCGGGGTGTGGCCGCCGAGCAGCTCCACGGCGCCGGCGACGCGATCCAGCTCCGCCTCCGTGTTCCAGAAGCCGACGGACATCCGGACCGCGTCGATCGCCGGCAGGTCCCGGACGATGGCGAACACGCGGGCGCCCAGCTCCTCCACCACGCGCTCGGGCGGCCAGCCGGCGATCCGGAACGAGACCAGCGTTCCCATCCGGGCCCGTGGCGTGACGAGGGTGACGCCGGGGATCGCGGCCAGGCGGTCGGCGGCGGCGGCGGCGAGGCGGGTGGCCCGCTCCAGCGCCCAGGGCAGGCCCACGTACATCGACAGCCAGCCGCAGGTGCGCGCGAACCCGACCAGCGAGGGGCGGTGGAAGTTCGTCGCCTCGAACCGGCGGGCGCCGCGAAACCGCGTGCCGCCGCGCACCGGGTCGAAGGTGGGATACGCGAGGTACCCCGAGGCGGCAGGGACCGACGCATCGGCGAGGTCCCGGCGGACCCACAGCGCGCCCATGCCCTCGGGCCCCAGCAGCCACTTCTGGGCCGGCACCGCGTAGGCATCCGCGCCGAGCTCCTCGAGCGCGACGGGGATGGCCCCAGCCGACTGCGCGCCGTCGAGGATGCTCACGGCACCGGCGTCACGGGCCAGCCGGGCGAGCCTCGCGGCAGGCAGCACCGCGCCGGTGGTCCACAGGGCGTGGCTGGCCACGAGCGCCCGCGCCGGCCGCTCCAGGGCCCGGGCGAAGGCCTCGACGGTCCGGTCGTCGTCGCCGCCGTCGCCGATGTCCACCATCTCCACCTCGACGCCCAGCCGGTCACGGAGCGCGAGCAGCGGGGCGAGGCCCCCGGCGTGCTCGTGGCGGGTGGTCACCACGCGGTCGCCCTCCCGCCAGGCCAGCGCCCCCACCGCGAGGTTCATGCCGTCCGTCGTCGAGTGCGTGAGGGCGATGTCGTCCGGGTCCGCCACGAGCACCGCCGCCACGGACGCCCGCGCCTCGGCCATCCGCTCCACGGTCTCGGGCCACATGTCCACGTGGGCACGCCCGATGGCGAGCTCGCGGGCCGCCTGCTCGTCCATCGCGCGCTGGGTCTCGGCGGGCATCGGGCCCGCCGTCCCCGCGTTGAGGTAGATGCCGGCGCCGGTCGCGGGCAACGCCGCCCGGATCGCGGCGACCTTCTCCGCCTCGGGCATGAACGGGGAAACCACGCCCGTATGATATCGACCGGGACCCACGGTCCCCGATCATCACCCCGCCCCCAGCGCGCGGAGGCCCCGTGGCCGGTTTCGCCCGCCCCGAGCTCGTCGCAACGCCCGAGTGGCTGGCCGAGAATCTCGGCCGTCCCGAGGTGCGGATCGTGGACGTGCGCTGGCGCCCCGACGGCACGGCGGCCACGGTCTACGGCACGGGCCACGTGCCGGGGGCAGTGCACCTGGACTGGAAGGCGGCCGTCGTGGAGACCGACGAGTCGGGTGACACGATGCTCCTCGCCCGGCCGCCGCAGGTGGTGGCCGCGATGTCCCGGAGCGGCGTGGGCGACGGGACGTCGGTCGTGCTGTACGACGACACGCTGTCCTACTACGCCGCCCGGGTGTGGTGGAGCCTCCGGGCGTACGGCCTCGAGGCGGTGCGCATCCTCGAGGGCGGCTATCCGGCGTGGCTCGCCGCCGGCCATCCGGTGGCGAACGGCGAGGTGGAGGTGCCCGCAGCGGTGTTCACGCCCCGGGCGCAGGTGCGCCTGCGGCTCACGACGGCGGACATCCGCGGCCTGCTCGGCGCGCCCGACGTCCAGCTCGTCGATGCCCGGGGACCGGCCGAGTACCGCGGGTTCGAGGGCAACGTGCGACGGCTGGGCCACATCCCCGGTGCGGTGAACGTGCCGGTGGCCTCGATGCACGTGCCGGGCACGCAGCGGCTGCGCGACGCGGCGGACCTCCGGGCGCTGCTGCTCAAGGCGAACGTCACCCGCGGCCGCCGCCTGATCTGCTACGACGGGTCCGGGGTGGCGGCTGCGAAGCTGGCATACGTGCTCACGCTCCTCGGCCACGACGACGTCGCGGTGTACGACGGCGGCTGGGCCGAGTGGGGCGACCGGCTGGACCTGC
>CAYJOH010000452.1:0-2272 GCA_964371685.1 uncultured Anaerolineaceae bacterium | reverse complement strand
TACCTGTAGCTACATTCGCGGCATGGAGAAGGTCGGCATCCGCGAGCTCAAGAACAAGCTGAGCGCCTACGTCCGCAGGGTCGAGGCGGGCGACGTCATCGTGGTCACCGATCGCGGCCGGATCGTCGCCGAGCTCGTGCCACCACGGCGTGCCACGCCCCCGGGCATCCACCCTGGCCTGCTGGAGCTGGCGCGCCGCGACGGCCTGCGGCTGCCGATGCGTCCGCACGACCCCTCGCTGTACGCCCCTCGGGAACCGGTGGAACTCGGAGGAGAGACACTGGAGGATCTGATCGACAGTGTCCGCGGCGACCGGTGATGCGGTATGCGGAGACGAGCGCGCTCCTGGCATGGCTCCTCGGCCAGCCCCCGGGCGCCGGGGTGGGTCGAGCCATCGCGATGGCTGACGCGGTCGTGACATCGGAGCTCACCTTGATCGAATGTGACCGGGTGCTGCTCCGCGCGGTTGCGGTCAACGCCTTGACGCCGCCAGACGCGCTGGCCATGCAACAGCGTCTCGCCGAACGGACGGACACCTGGGGCATCGAACCGATGTCGCCAGCCGTGATCGCCAGGGCCCGTCAGCCCTATCCATACGACGCGATCCGGGCACTCGACGCGATCCACGTCGCGACCGCTCTCGTCGTGCGCGAGGCCGTCCCCGACCTCGATGTCCTGAGCCTCGACGAGCGGGTCCGAGCCAACGCAACAGCGCTGGGCTTCCGCGTGCTCCCGGCATAGCCCTCGCGCACGGCCGGGCACGTCCGGCCCAGCCGTGGCACAGTCCGCACATGACGGAGCGGGAGCCCTCCGGCGGTGGGCCGGTCCTGATGGCGCCTACCGGCGAGCTGATCGACGGCCGTCGGCTGCTGGCCGAGGCCGTCGGCTTCGGGCGCGCGCTGCGCTCGGCGGGGCTCGCCATCGACATGGGGGCGGCGATCGACTTCGCGCGGGCCCTCGCGCTCGTGGATCTCGGCAACCGGGGGATCGTGCGGGACGCCGGTGCCGCACTGTTCGTCCGCCGGCGCGACGACCGGCTGGTGTACGACCGGGTGTTCGACCTGTTCTGGCGCCGCCGCGGCCGCAAGCTCGCGAGACCGCGGTACGACCCCGACGCCATCCCGGACGCCGACCGCGAGGAGGGCGAGGAGGGGACCTCGGACGAGCCCGGCGAGGGCGGCGAGGCCACGATGACCGAGCTCGCCCGCCTCGGCGTGCAGGTGGCGGTTGACGCGGACGAGGGGAGCGAGCTCGAGGGCGAGACGATCTCGCCCGACGCGTACTCGCGCGGCGAGGTGCTCCGCCATCGCGACTTCGACCGGATGACCGCCGCCGAGCTGCGCGACGCGGAGCGGTTCGTGGACCTGCTGCGCCCCAACCTCGAGCGTCGTCGCACCCGCCGCCACGAGCTCCACCCCCACGGTCGCCGGCTGGCGCCGCGGGCGATGTTCCGCCGCAACCTCGCCACGGGCGAGCTCACCGAGTGGGTCTGGCGGCGGCGGATCAAGGAGCCGCGCCAGCTCGTGGTCCTGTGCGACATCTCGGGCTCGATGGAGCGCCACTCCCGCCTGCTGCTGCGCTTCATCCAGGCGCTGGCGCGGACGAACGAGGTCCGCACGGAGTCGTTCGTGTTCGGGACCCGGCTCACCCGCGTCACCCGGATGCTCAAGGACCGTGACCGGGACCGGGCGCTGGACAAGGTGGCGGACGCCGTCACGGACTGGGCCGGCGGGACACGGATCGGTGAGTCGTTCCGGGACTTCAACCACCGCTGGGCGCGGCGGACGCTCCGCAGCTCGGGGGTCGTGATCGTCGTGTCCGACGGCTGGGACCGCGGCGACCCGGCACTCGTCGCCGCCGAGACCGCCCGCCTGCGTCGCAACTGCCACCGGCTGGTGTGGCTCAACCCGCTCGCGTCCGCCCCCGGCTACCAGCCGCTGGCCGCCGGCATGAAGGCCGCCGACCCGTTCATCGACGCCTTCCTGCCGGCCGGCACGCTCGCCTCGCTCGAGCGGCTGGGCGAGGTGCTGGCGGGCTCGTCGCAGGGGTCGGCGCGGCGCGGATCGGCGGTCACCCACGCCACCACGGTCGCCCCGTCGATGGGCCTGTTCGCCCCGGACGCGGAGGCCCCCCGGCCGCTCGACGGCGGCTCGGTCTCGGCGGACCGCGCGCGGCCGCGGACGTAGGCGGCGCAGGCCGGGCCACGGAGGGCCGCGCTGCAGGCGCTGATGGGCACGCTCGATGGCTGGCGCGCCGAGGGCGCCGGCGTGGG
>CAYJOH010000451.1:0-2282 GCA_964371685.1 uncultured Anaerolineaceae bacterium | reverse complement strand
CGACCGAGGAGCCGCCCGCCCCGACCGAGGACCCCACAGAGCCCGCGACCGAGGAGCCGACCGAGGCGCCATCCGCGGCGGCGGACGTGTGCACCGGGTCCCAGGACAACCGCGACTTCCTCGCCAGCGTGGCGCGGGACATGGACTGGACCGTCCTGTGCGCCGTGCTGCCCAAGGGCTGGGTCGTGCAGACGGGCTCGTACCGCCAGGCCAACGGCGGCCGGATGGAGATCTCCTACAAGCACCGCTCGGGCGCCACGCTGTCGCTCGCCGAGGGCGCGTTCTGCGCCGACACGGACGGCTGCGTGCCGCCCGGCACGGACGTCGGCGACGCGGACTTCGGGCCGATGGCAGGGACGCTGGTGGCGCTCGACGATGGCGGCTGGGCAATCGTCGTGGACCGGGGGGCGCAGCTCAGCTGGCTGCTCGTGACGCACGGCGTGGGCGAGGCGACGGCGAGGGGGTTCGGCGCCGCGCTGGCCGTGGTCGAGGGCTAGTCCGCCCGCGCTCGCCGGCCTCCGATTCGCGCGGTCCCTGCCTGTCGGCCTCACGCCGGCCGCCGACGCGCCGCCCCGCATCGGCGATGATGTCCGGCATGCGGATCGAGGATTTCGCGCTGGAGCGCTTCTTCGCCCGGTACGAGTTCGCCGTGCGCCACCTGCTGTGCGCGTCGGACGTCGAGGGCTGGCCGATGGCGGACCTGCTCGGGCTCGCGGACCCGGAGGCGGCCGCCCTGTGGCACGGGCTCCGGCTGGGCTACTCGGAAGCCCCCGGCCATCCCCTGCTGCGTCGCGAGATCGCCACGCTGTACGACTCGATCGCCCCCGACGAGGTCCTCGTGTTCAGCGGCGCCGAGGAGGCGATCTTCGTTGCCTCGAACGTGCTCCTGCGGCCGGGCGACCACGCGATCGTCGTGTGGCCCGCCTACCAGAGCCTCCACGAGGTCGCCCGCGCGGCTGGCGCCGACGTGACGCTCCACGAGCTTCGGGCCGCGGACGGCTGGGCGATCGACGTGGACCTCCTGCGCCGCCAGGTCACGCCGCGCACCCGGCTGATCGTGGTCAACGTGCCCCACAACCCGACGGGCGCGCTGCCCGATGCCGCGACGTACCGGGCCGTCGCCGCGATCGCCGCCGACGCCGGCGCCACGCTCCTCTCGGACGAGGTCTACCGGTTCCTCGAGCTGGACCCCACCGACCGCCTCCCGGCCGGCGCCGACGTGGGCCCGCACGGCGTCTCGGTGGGGGTGATGTCCAAGTCGTTCGCACTGGCCGGGCTCCGGATCGGCTGGCTGGCGACGCACGACACGAGGCTGCTCGATGCCGCGGCCCGGTTCAAGGACTACACGACGATCTGCGCCTCGGCGCCGGCGGAGATCCTGTCGCTCATCGCGCTCCGGGGCCGGGACACGGTCCTGGCGCGCTCGCGGGGCATCGTGGACGCGAACCTCGCGCTGCTGGACGGCTTCTTCGGGCGGCAGGCGGCGCACTTCGGCTGGGTCCGGCCGCGGGGCGGCTCGATCGCGTTCCCGGAGCTGCGGGCGGACGTGCCCGTCGGCCGCTTCGCGGAAGACCTGCTCCAGGCGGAGGGCGTGCTGATCGCGCCGGGCTCGATCTTCGGGCATCACGGCAACCACTTCCGGCTGGGCTTCGGGCGCACCGACCTGCCGGTCGGGCTGGAGCGGTTGGAGGCGTTCGCGGGCCGCACGCTGGGCTAGGAGGGACCGATGGCCGAATGGATCTACTTCATCCATCCGCCGCGGGAGGACTTCGCGGACACGATGACCGCGGCCGAGGAGGAGGTCTGGGGCCGGCACTGGCAGCGGATCAAGCGGCTGTACGCCGAGGGGGTGATCGTGCTCGTCGGCCCGACGTTCGGGCGGGTCAACACCGGCCTGTGCGTGTTCGAGGCGCCCGACGAGCCGGCGGCGCGGGCGATCATGGACGGTGACCCGACGATCGCGGAGGGGTTCGCGCGCGGCGAGCTGCGACCGATGCGCGTCTCGCTGCTCCGGGGCCGGGACGAGGCCTGGGTCCGGGCCGAGATCGAGGCCGCACGGTCCGGCTGAGGCCGGGCGCCGGGCAGCCCCCCCGGGCCGCGCCGGCCGAGCGCCGGCGGCGACCCCCGAGCCGTCCGGCCCTTGCCGTGGCGACCACCGGCCCGCGGCAGCGTCCCGTCCGGCCCTCCGGCGACACCCGCCCGGCCGGGGCTCCACTCGGCGCGCCCCGCCCCCGGCGCCCCCCCAGCGCCCACCCGCGCCGCGCGGCGCGGCCCACGCCCGC
>CAYJOH010000450.1:0-2285 GCA_964371685.1 uncultured Anaerolineaceae bacterium | reverse complement strand
GGGGGGGGGGCGGAGGGGGGGGCGGCACGGGCGCGCGCCCCGCGGCCCGCTCCGCCGGCCGTTCCCGGCCGCCGCGCCCCCGGTCCGCCGGCCGGGCCGCCAGGACGTCCTGCGCGGCGATCCCCCGGTGCGGCTCGCGCGGTTCCTGGACCGCGTCACGCGCCTCACGCCCGACGAGCTGGACCGCCTGGCCGCCGCGGAGCCGCCGCCGATCGCGTTCCTGGCCACGATCCGGCGGTTCCTGACCCCGGAGGCCCGGGCGGCGTTCGAGGCCGCGGAGGTCGCGATCGCGGCGCGCGTGTCGCGCGACCGCTGGGCGGCTGTGGGCCTGCGCGAGGGGCTGCTGGGCGTGGCGGCCGAGCTGGTCCTCGCGCCGTTCCTCGACGAGACGCTGGCCGAGCCGTTCCGGGGGAGGGCGCGCGAGCGGCTGCTGCGGGCGTGGGATGCGTCGCTGGACCAGCCGCGGTACGGGCCCAACGGCGCGGAGGTCGTGGCGCTCCGGTCGCGGGTCGGGGCGATGACGCCGGCACAGGTCGCCGCGTTCCTGCGTGCGTCGCACGGCATCCCGGGCGAGGATCGGCCGTGGCCGGCCGCCCTCGACCGCGACGAGGATGAGGCGCTGCGGATCTCGGCGCTGCTCGCGGCGGCGGACGTGGCCTCGGCGCTCGCGGTGCCCGGCCTGGCGCCCGCGACCGAGGCGCGCGCCAGGCGGCTGCTGGGCCGCCTGGGTCACGCGACCGCGCTGCGCCACGCGTTCCCGGCCGCGGCCTTCGCCGCGATCACGGCGCCGTTCCTGGCCGCGACCGGCGCGGCAGCCGCCCGTCCATCGACGGGTCCCGGGGTTCGCCGCGCGCGCTGAGCGGAGGACACCGCGTGCCGCACGATCCCTCGCGCGGCCCGAACGTGTGCGATCCTCGGGGCCATGGAGCCGATCCTCGTCATCGCGGTGGCCGGCCTGGCGCTGTCGCTGGCCGCGGCGCTGCTGGCGCTTCGCCGGCGGGCGGCCGAGATGGACGACCTCGTCGCCGCGGTGGACGCGGCGAGGGCCGCGCCGGCTGCACCGGCCGGGGCCGCGGAGGTCGCCCGAGCCATCGACGCACTCGACGACCTCCTGCCCGTGGGCATCATCCGGCTGGGCGCGAACCGGCGCGTGGAGCGCGCCAACGCTCGCGCGCACGCCCTGCTCGAAGCGGCGCCCGGACGGCTGGTCGGGCGGACCGTGATGGAGGCGTTCCTCGATGCCCGGCTGGACGCGCTCGTGGACGGCCTGGAGCCGGGGACGACGACCGTGACCGACACCCGGCTGGGTGCGGGCGAACCGCGCACCGTCGTCCTCCACCTCCAGCGGCCGGCCGGCGATGGGACCTGGATCGTGCTCGAGGACGTCACCGAGCTTCGCCGGCTGCAGCAGATCCGCGCCGAGTTCATCGACAACCTGAGCCACGAGCTGCGGACGCCGCTGAGCACCGTCAGCCTGCTGGCCGAGACGCTCGCCCGCGACGCCGAGACCGCCGACGTCCCGCCGCGGATGAAGGAGCGGATCGCGAAGGTGGAGGTCGAGACCGGCCACCTCGTCCAGATGGTCAGCGAGCTGCTCGACCTCGCCCGGATCGAGGGCGGCACGCAGCTCCGCCTGGCCGACGACGTGGATCTCGGCCGCCTCGCCGCCTCGTCGGTGGAGCGGCTCCGGCTGTTCGCGGAGCGCCAGGGCGTGGAGCTGACGGTCACGGCGGATCCGGCGGCCCCGCGCGTCCGGGGCGACGAGGACCGCCTCGGCCAGGTGTTCGTCAACCTCGTCCACAACGCGGTCAAGTTCAGCCCCGACGGCGGCGACGTCAGCGTGCAGGTCCGCCCCGACGGCGGCGAGGTCGTCGTGTCCGTCATCGACCACGGCATCGGCATCCCGAAGCGGGACCAGCCCCGGATCTTCGAGCGGTTCTACAAGGTGGACCGCGCCCGGGTCCGGGGCGGGGGCACGGGCCTCGGGCTCTCGATCGCGCGCCACGTCGTGGAGCGCCACGGCGGCCGGATCTGGCTCGAGTCCGAGGAGGGCCGCGGCTCCACGTTCTCGTTCGCCATCCCCGTCACCGCCTCGACCTGAAGGGAGCGCATGGACCGCCTGCTCGTCGCCACCCTCAACGTCCTCAACCTCGCCGACCGCTGGGACGAGCGACTGCCCCTGCTGCTGGCCGACATGGCCGCCCTGCAGCCGGACATCCTGGGGCTCCAGGAGGTCGTCTACCCGATGCAGCAGGACCGGCTGCTGGGCGCGGCGGGCGAGGGCC
>CAYJOH010000449.1:0-2305 GCA_964371685.1 uncultured Anaerolineaceae bacterium | reverse complement strand
GAGATCATCGACCCCGGGGCGCGGCGCATCGGCATCGGCGTGGACGTGGGCGGCAGCGGCATCAAGGCCGCCGCCGTGGACCTGGACACGGGAGAGCTCATCTCGCCCCGCCACCGGGTGCCGACGCCCCAGCCGTCCGCGCCGGCCGCCGTCGTGGCGTCGATCGCGCGCCTGGTCAGGAAGATCTCGGCGGAGGTGATGCTCGGTCCGGACGTCCCGGTCGGTGTCGGGTTCCCGGCCGTCGTCGTGGGCGGGATCACCAAGAGCGCCGCCAACGTGGATCCCGGCTGGGTGGACTTCGACGCCGACACCGCGATGGAGCGCGTCCTCCGGCGACCCGTCCACCTGGTCAACGACGCGGACGCCGCGGGCGTGGCCGAGATGCGCCTCGGGGCCGGCGTCGGGCAGCGCGGCACGGTGTTCCTGATCACCCTCGGGACGGGGACGGGGTCGGCCCTGTTCTACAACGGGATGCTGGTCCCGAACCTGGAGCTCGGACACATGGAGATCCGCGGCCGGGACGCCGAGCGGCGGTCCGCGGCCGCGGCCCGGCTCCGGCGCGGGCGGTCTTGGAAGGCCTGGGCGGCGGACCGCGACCAGCACCTGCTGGCGATCGAGAAGCTGTTCTCGCCCCGGCTGTTCATCATCGGGGGCGGCGTGTCCAAGCGGGCCGACCAGTTCATCCCGCGGCTGACGGTCCGGGCGCAGGTCGTCCCCGCCAGGATGCGCAACGATGCCGGGATCGTGGGCGCGGCGATGGCCGCCGCTGAACAGGAGGCCGCCGCGGCCGCGGCAGCCGGCTGACGGAGGAGACCAGGGTCATGAGCACCGACCAGGCCGCTGCGGCCGTCACCTCCACTCGCATGGTCATCGGCGGCGACCTGGCCGAGGCCGCCGATGGGCGCACGTTCGAGGTCGTGGAGCCGCACCGCGGCACGGTCGTCGCGACGGTGCCCATGGGCGGCGCCGAGGACGTGGATCGTGCCGTGGGAGCCGCGCAGGACGCCTTCGACGGCGAGTGGTCCCGCCTCGCCGCCGCGGACCGGGGCCGGCTGATGCTCCGCTTCGCCCAGGTCGTCCGCGACCACGAAGAGGAGCTCTCACAGCTCGAGTCGCGCCAGATCGGCAAGCCGATCAGCGGCGCCCGCTGGGAGGTGGGCCAGGTCGCGAAGGTGCTGGAGTTCTACGCCGGCGCCACGACCAAGATCCACGGTGCCACGATCCCGGTCGCCCGCCCCGGCTTCGACTTCACCCTCCGGGAGCCGATCGGCGTGGTGGGCCTGATCGTGCCCTGGAACTTCCCGATCATGATGGCGGCCTGGAAGGTGGGCCCCGCGCTGGCCGCCGGCAACACCGCGATCCTCAAGCCCGCCTCGTACTCGCCGCTCACGGCGCTGCGCCTGGGCGAGCTGGCGCTCGAGGCCGGCCTGCCGGCCGGGGTGCTCAACGTGGTGACGGGGCCCGGGCCCGTCGTGGGCGGGGCGATCGCGGCCCACCCCGGCATCGGCAAGGTCGCGTTCACCGGCGAGACGGCGACCGGCCAGGAGGTCATGCGGGCCGCGGCCGGCAACGTGAAGAAGGTGTCGCTGGAGCTGGGAGGCAAGAGCCCCAACATCGTGTTCGCGGACGCGGACATCGAGGCGTTCGCCGCCTCCTCGCCGTACTCGGTGTTCGACAACTGCGGCCAGGACTGCTGTGCCCGCAGCCGGATCATCGTGGAGCGGTCGGTCCACGAGCGGGTCGTGGAGCTGTTCGCCGCGGCGACGGAGAAGGTGAAGGTGGGCGACCCGTCCGACCCCGCGACCGAGGTGGGACCGCTCGTCTCGCTCCGGCAGCGCGAGCGCGTCGAGGCGTACGTCCGGTCAGGCCGCGAGGAGGGCGCCGAGCTCGTCACCGGCGGCGTGCGGCCCTCCGACCCGGCGCTGGCCCAGGGGGCCTACCTGATGCCGGCCGTGTTCGACAACATGGCTCCGGACATGACGATCGCGCGCGAGGAGATCTTCGGCCCCGTGGTCGGGGTCATCCCGTTCGACACCGAGGAGGAGGCGCTGCGCCTGGCCAACGCCTCGCCGTACGGGTTGTCGGGCTCGATCTGGAGCCGCGACATCGGGCGGGCGCTGCGGGCGGCGAAGGCGCTCAAGTCCGGCGTGATCTCGGTCAACTGCAACAACAGCGTCCACGTCGAGGCCCCGTTCGGCGGCTACAAGCAGTCCGGAATCGGGCGCGAGCTGGGCATGGAGGCGCTGGAGCTGTACACCGAGGTCAAGAACGTGTTCGTGGACCTCGGCTAAGGCCGGCGTCCGCC
>CAYJOH010000448.1:0-2305 GCA_964371685.1 uncultured Anaerolineaceae bacterium | reverse complement strand
GCCGCCCTCGTCGTGTTCCGGTACCTGCCGGCCGTGGACGAGGCGCGGGCGCTGCGTTCGGACCTCGAGACGATGGTCGATCGGGTCCAGGAGGCGGGCTTCGACATCGACCGGGTGACGGTGGACGCACTGGACGCCGACCTGCGGGCCGCGCGGACGCGCTTCGACCACCTGGAGGACCTCGTCGCGCACGACCCGCTCGTCGCCATCGCCCGGGTGCTCCCACCCACCGCCGCCAACGTCGAGGGCGCGGACCGGCTCGTCGAGGCCGGCGGCCACCTCCTCGATGCGGTCGGCGAGGGGCTGGCGATCGGCCGCGACTTCGTCGAGGTCCGCGAGACCGCGGGACCCGACGCAGGGGCCGACTCGGCGCTGGCGCGGCTGGTGGGCCTCATGGTCCGGTCCCGCGACGCGGCCGCCTCGGCGGCCGGATCCGTCGCCGATGCCCGTCGCGCGCTGGCCGCCACGCCGGACGGGCTGATCGGGCCGTTGGAATCGATGCGGGACGCGATGTCCACCCGGGTCGAGCGCTATGCGCCGCTGCTCGACACGTACCTCGCCGCGTCAGAGCGCGTGCCGTCCATCCTCGGCTGGGACGGCCCGCGGCGCTACCTGATCCTCACCCAGGACCCGGCCGAGCTCCGTCCGACCGGGGGGTTCATCGGCAGCTACGGGACGATCTCGTTCGACCACGGCGCGATCACCGAGCACCGCTTCCAGGATGTCGCCCCGCTCGACGTGCCGTGGGACTACCCGCGCATCGAGCCGCCCCAGGAGCTGTCGGACTACCTGCTCGGGCCGAGCCAGCCGTGGCAGTTCGCCGACGCCAACTGGTCCCCGGACTTCCCCACCAGCGCCCGCGACGCGCTCCGGCTGTACACCAACGAGTCGGGCGACGACGCGATCGACGGCGTGCTCGCGATCACCACCTACACGATCGATGAGCTGCTCAAGGCGACCGGGCCCGTCGACGTCCCCGAATACGACGCGACGATCTCGTCCGGCGAGACCACGCTCAAGGTGCTCCAGCTGACGCGGTCCGCGCCCCGGGGCGAGGATCGGAAGGCCTTCCTGTCGGCGTTCGCGGACCGGCTGTTCACCGCGCTGTTCACCCTGCCGCCGGACTCGTGGGGCGAGCTGCTGGCGTCGGCGGACGGGATGCGCGACTCGCGCCTGCTGCTGGCCTGGTTCGCCGACCCGGCCGACCAGGCGTTCGCCGTCGAGGCGGGCGTGGACGGGGCCGTGCGCCAGGACCCCGGCGACTACCTGTTCCCGGTCGAGGCCAACGTCACCCCGGCCAGCAAGCTCAGCGCCTGGACCTCGCGGTCCCTCGATCTCGAGGTGCGGCTCGACGACGTGGGCAACGCACGGAGCACGCTCGACGTGACCTGGACGAACGAGGTCGAGACCCCGGCGGGGGCCTCGTTCCGCGAGATGGACAACGTCGGCGGCCGCATCCTGGGCATGTACTTCCGGCTGCTCGTCCCGGAGCGGAGTCGCGTCGAGGAGGTCACCGGGGGGACGCTGGCCCCCGTCACCGGGCCCGCGGTGGTCGCCGAGGAGGCCGGCCGGATGGTCATCGGGACGTACCTCAAGATCCCGGCCGGCAGCACGGTCCTCCGGTACGTGTGGACCAGCCCGTACGCGGCGGACGTCGAGGCTGGCGGGGGTGTCTACCGGCTCACGATCCAGCGGCAGCCGGGCACGCTGGCCGGGCCGATCCGGGTGACGATCCGGGTGCCGGACGGGGCGCGGATCACCGCCGCGAGCCCGGAGCTCACGGTGGACGGCGCGACCGCGACGCTCGAGACGGAGCTCGACAAAGACATCGTCATCGGGCTCCAGTACGGCCCGTAGCGGGTCGCGGCCCGCCCGTCGCCCGGCCCATCGCCCCGCCGCCCCGCCGTCCGTCGTCGGTCGTCATTCGACGCCCTGCGTGCCGTCCGGCTACCGTGTCGCCCATGACTGCCGATCCCGACCGCGAGGCGCTCGACGCCGCCCTCGCCGGCCGCGGCGAGCACGAGCTGTTCCCGTGCGACCCGGCGCTCGCCGACACCGCGGCGTTCTGCGCCGCGTACGGCTTCGCCCCCGAGGACTCGGCCAACACGATCATCGTCGTCGGCAAGGGCACGCCGCCCGTGTTCGCCGCCTGCGTCGTCCTCGCCACGCATCGCCTGGACGTGAACCGGACGGTGAAGGGGCGGTTCGGGCGCAAGTCCTCGTTCGCGTCGCCGGACGAGACCCGGGCGCTCACCGGGCACGAGATCGGCGGCGTGACGGTGTTCGGGCTGCCGGCCGAGCTGCC
>CAYJOH010000447.1:2213-2323 GCA_964371685.1 uncultured Anaerolineaceae bacterium | reverse complement strand
GGCCCACGCGGATCGGTCCCTGGGCGACCCAACGAGCGCACCGTGCGACGTTTCGGTCGGCTGGCGCCTCGTTTGTCCCGTGCGAAAGCGGTTCCATGCAACGAACGCGG
>CAYJOH010000447.1:0-2203 GCA_964371685.1 uncultured Anaerolineaceae bacterium | reverse complement strand
GACCGGCGAGCGACAGATGAGCGCTCGGGGCTCGCGGCGGCCCGCGACTCCCGCCCAGCGCCGGCGACTCCCGACCAGCGCCGGCGACTCCCGCCCAGCGACCGCGACTCCCGATAAGTGCCCGCTAAGTGACGTCCGCGAGGATGTCCCCATGGCGACTCGTGAACGACCAGGCGACCGCGGGGCCGCGGAGGCCCGTGAGCTCATCGATACGGCGCGGCGCGAGATCAGGGCGACCCGCCGCGCCCATGGCCTCAGCCTCGCCGCCGCGGCGCGACGAGCCGGCATGTCGGCGTCGCAGCTGACCCGGCTGGAGCGCGGGCGCCTGGCACTGCCCACGCTCGAGCAGGTGTGCCGGGCGGCTCGCTCGGTCGGGCTCCGGCCGTGGCTGAAGCTGTACCCGGACGAGGTGCCCGTGCGCGACGCGGCCCAGCTCCCGCTGCTGGCCCGGTTCGAGACGCTCCTGGCTCCGCCCCTCCGGCTGCGCCGCGAGGTTCCGATGCCCATCGCGTCAGACCTGCGCGCGTGGGACGGACGGATCTCGGACGGCCAGCGGACGGCGTCGATCGAGGCGGAGTCGAAGCTCGATGACGTGCAGGCGGTCAGCCGGAGGATCGAGCTCAAGGTCCGGGACGACCCCGACGCCGGCATCGTGATCCTCCTGCTCAGCCGGACGGCACACAACCGGCGCGTCCTCGCCGTGCATCGGGAGGCGCTGCGCGGCCTGTTCCCGCTCGACGGCGCCGCCGTTTCACGCGCGCTTCGACGGGGCTGCATCCCCGCGGCCAGCGGCATCCTCCTGCGTTGACGGGTCGATGACCGCGCTCATCCGGCCGCTCGATCGCCTGCTTGACCTGGCCCTGCCCGCGGTGTGTCCGGGCTGCGGCCAGGAGGGCGCGCCCATCTGCGCGCGGTGTCTGCCGTCGGTGCACGTCCGGGAGCGGCTGCCGGCCGGGACGCCATTGGGGCTGGCGGAGGGGCCGCCGGCGCCGCTTCTCCAGCTGGAGTGGTGCGCGCCGTTCAGCGGCACGACGCGCCGCGCGCTGCACGCGCTCAAGTACGCCGGAGAGCGCCGGCTCGCGCTGCCGCTGGGCGAGGCCGTGGCGGCACGCTGGCGACGGGCCGGGGCCGGCGGGGAGCTGCTCGTCCCCGTCCCGGTCCACGCGGGTCGGCGACGCGAGCGCGGCTACGACCAGGCGGAGCTGATCGCCGCGGTCGCGGCCGCGAGCCTCCAGGTCCCGTGGCTCGTGGCCCTGGAGCGGCGCCGGGTCCCCGCGCCGCAGTACCGCCTGGACCGCCGTCACCGCGCGGCAAACGTGGACGACGCGTTCGTCGTGCGGCCGGAGGCCCGCGCCGCGATCCGCGGCCGCTGGGTGGTGCTCGTCGACGATGTCGTCACGACCGGCGCCACGCTGTGCGCCGCCGCGCTGGCGCTGCTGGACGGCGGCGCGCTCGCGACGTCCGCCGTGACGGTGGCCCGTGAGCGATAGGTGCCGGATGACGCGATCCCGACCCCGACCGCGCCCGGCCGCCGGGACCTGCGGCACTACCGGCCCGGGCGCACCCCATGGCTATACTCGGATTCCGGTCGGGGCTCATTCGCCGCCTCGTCCGCCCCCGCAGCCAGGCGCTCGCAGCGCGCCGGGAGGTCAACCGTGAGGACGATCGTCAGGGGCAAGAACCTCGAGGTTCCGGACCGGGTCCGGCAGTACGCGGAGCGCAAGTTCGCCCGCCTCGAGCGGCTCCTCGATGACCGCACGGACGCCATCGTGGAGCTGTCAAACGAGGCGCACCGCAGCGCCGCGGACGCCCACATCGCGGACGTCACCCTGGTGATCGACGGCCACACGCTGCGCAGCCGCGCGGCGGGCGGCTCCTACCAGGCGGCGCTCGACGTGGTGGTGGACAAGGTCGAGCGCCAGGCGATCGATCACAAGGAGAAGCCCAGGATCCGCGCTCGGCCGGAGCAGGAGAAGGCGATCCTCCGACGGATCGCGGACGGCACCGCGGAGCCGGTGACCGAACGCCAGGTCGTGAAGACGAAGCGCTTTGCCATCGAGCCGATGTTCGAGGAGGACGCGGTCACGGCCATGGAGGAGCAGGGGCACGACTTCTGGGTGTTCGTCAACGCCGAGACCGAGCGGATCAGCGTCCTGTACCGGCGCAAGGATGGGCATTACGGGCTGATCGAGCCGGTCGTGGG
>CAYJOH010000446.1:0-2325 GCA_964371685.1 uncultured Anaerolineaceae bacterium | reverse complement strand
GCGTCACGCCAGGCGCGTCGGTCGCGCCGACACCCACCCTCGCGCCCGCGGCCCTGCCGCCGGGCTCCATGGCCGTGACCGTGTCCGATCGCGTGCGCGTCCGGTCGCAGCCGCGCGTGGCGGACGACTCGGCGAAGTACGAGCCACTGCTGCCGACCGGGACCGAGCTGCTCGTCATCGAGGGCCCGGTCCGCGACTCCGGCTACGACTGGTACCGCGTCGCCCCGGTCTCGCTCACCCTGAGCCGCGGCGTCACCGACGGTTGGGTGGCCGCCGCAGACCATGACGGCACGCCCTGGATCGCCCTCGCCGAGGACCCGCTCGCCGGCCTCGAGTTCGCCAGGGCCTCCGTCGACCGCACCGCTGGAGGCGCCGACGACGCCCGGCGGGCCGCGGTCGCGATCAACGCGTTCGCCCTCGACCTCTACCGTCGCATGCGGACGGACCCGACCCTCGGGCTCGAGGGCAGGAACGTCGTGTTCTCGCCGACCAGCATCTCGCTCGCGCTGGCGATGGCGCGGGCGGGGGCGCGCGGCGAGACCGCCGCCGAGATGGACGCCGTCCTCCATGCCGATGGCTGGAAGCCGCTGGCCGCCCAGCTCAACGCCCTCGAGCAGGCGCTCACGGGACGCAACGCCACGTGGACCGACGACGAGGCGAAGACGCACGCCCTGTCACTGCGCATCGCCAACGCGGCGTTCGGCCAGCGTGGCTGGCCGATCGAGCAGGCGTATCTCGAGGCGATCGGCGAGGCCTTCGGAGCCGGGCTCGGGCTCCTCGACTACGCCGCCGATCCCGAGGCCGCCAGGAAGGTGATCAATGCGTGGGTCAGCCGCCAGACGGCGAAGCGGATCCCGGAGCTGCTGGCACAGACCGACATCAGCGAGCTGACCCGCCTGGTCCTCGTCAACGCGATCTACCTCAAGGCCAACTGGCAGATCGAGTTCGACGAGGACGCCACGACGGACCGGGCGTTCACCCGTCCCGGCGGCACGCAGGTCCAGGTCCCGACGATGTCGCTGTGGGGCGGCCAAGAGGTCCCGTACGCGACCGGCGCCGGCTGGAAGGCGACCGAGCTCGGCTACATCGGGGCCGGCGGGTCGACGCCCCTGGCCATGACGCTCATCCTGCCGGACGACATCGACGCCTTCGAGAAGAGCCTGACGCCGGCGACGCTGGCGACGATCGCGGGCAAGCTCGACCGCCAGCGGGAACGGCTGACCGAGCTGAGCTACACGCCCGAGGACTGGGCCGACATGCGCTGCGGGACCTACCCGTACACCGTGCACCTGTTCATGCCCCGGTTCGGGGTCGAGACCCGGGCCGACATCGTCCCGTCGCTCAAGCGGCTGGGCATGACGCAGGCGATGTCGGGGACCGCCGACTTCTCGGGGATCACGTCGCCCAGCGAGATGTTCATCGCCGCGGTCATCCACCAGGCGAACATCGACGTCGACGAGACCGGAACCGAGGCCGCCGCCGCGACGGCCGTGATCGGCGACACCACCGGTGGCTGCGGGGGACCGCAGCCCGCGAAGACGATCACGCTGCGGCTGAACCGGCCGTTCCTGTTCGTCCTGCATGACGTGCAGACCGGCGCGATCCTGTTCATGGGCCGGGTCCTCGACCCCTCGGCCCGCGACTGACCCGGATCGTCTGCCCGGGCCGCCCGCTTACGGGGTCATGACTCTCATGCCTCCGCAACCCAGCCATGTCCCGCCACCGACACCCTGACCGCCGATCTCGACCCGGTCGCCCTCGCGTGCGATGACCTTCCCGCTACCGTCGAGCACGACGAGACGACCGCCTTCATCACGGGCCGTGTATTCGGGTGGCCAGATCACCTGCCACACGGCTCCTGCGTTGTCGCGCAGCCCCGCGCCAGATTGCGGCTGTCGCACGAGGGTGCCTTCGGTGCGCGCCATGGGGCACGCTTCGGCCGAGGACGGGACCCACGTTCGGAGCGCGACGGCGTCGGCCGGCGGTGCGGTGAAGGACGCCGGGACGGACGATGGGGTCGTGGCGCACGCTGCTATCAACGCCGCCAGCGTGATCATGAGCGACAGTCGAGCGAGCATGTCCGCCCCTCCTCGAACCCTCCCACGCCCACGCTGACGCTCATCTCCACGCTGCGGTTGCGGTGGGCCGGGTTCATTCACAGGGCCTCAGCGCGGGCGGGCCAGCCAGGCCTTCCAGGCCGCCTCGGCCTTGCCGGCGGTGACCTCGTCACCGTAGCGGACCAGGGGCAGGCGGATCAGGCGAACGTCGGCGAGCAGCCGGGCGGTGATCCCGGCCCCGTCCGTGGACAGGTACGCGAGGCCGGCC
>CAYJOH010000445.1:1114-2329 GCA_964371685.1 uncultured Anaerolineaceae bacterium | reverse complement strand
AGCCGGGATGGCGGCGGCGGCGAATGGACCCGGGAGCCTCCGGACCGAACGCGGGGCGGCGATCACGAGCGTGACCGTCGCGGACGACCAGTAGGCTCCGGCGCAGAGCGCCAGCGATAGCGGGCAGCGCCGATCGATCACCAGATCCGTCGGTCAGAGTGCGGCACACCGCCGAACGAGGGTGGCACCGCGGAAGGCCCAACGACCTTTCGTCCCGAGCAGACGAAGGTCGTTTCTGATTCCCGGGAGCCGACGACCCCCGGGCCGTCGAGCACCGAAGGACCAACCGCCATGACAGACCCGCTGAGCCTCACCGAAGCCAGGCGCCTCGCCGGCACCGCCGACACCATCCTGCTGCGCGCGACGCGCACGGCGGACCTGGAGACGCCGATCGGCGCCTTCCTGCGCCTCGACGACGGCGTGACGCCCGCCTACCTGCTCGAATCGGTCGAGGGCGGCGAGCGCCTGGGCCGGTACAGCTTCCTGGGCATCGGCCCGCGGCGGCTGCTCGAGGTCCGCGACGGCCTCGCCCGGACCACGTCCCGCCCGGTGGGGGTCGTGGACTACGCGCCGGACCTGCCGGTGACCGAGACCGAGGTGCCGGACCCCCTCGCGGCCCTGCGCGCCTTCGTGCCCCGCCGGCGCGTCGTCCCGGTCGAGGGGATGCCGCGCTTCACCGGCGGCGCGGTGGGCGCGCTGTCCTACGACGCGGTCACGACCTTCGAGCCGTCGGTGCCGCGCCCGGAGCGGGACCCGGTGGGCGTGCCGCTGGCCGCGTTCATCGAGACGGACCTCGTGATCGTGTTCGACCACCTGTCGCACCAGCTGTCGGCGATCGCGTCGCTGCACACGGACGCGCCGGACCTCGAGGGCCGCTACCGGATCGCGGAGCGAGCGATCTTCGAGGCGCTGGAGCGGACGGCGACGCCCTCCGCGGCCGAGCTGGGCGCGGCGTACGCGCGCTCGAACGGGGGCTCGACTGCGGAGCCGGCGCCGGCCCCGGCGGGCCTCGGCCAGGTCGAGACGTCGCTGGGGCGCGACGCCTACATCGCCGCCGTGGAGCACGCGAAGGACGCGATCGCGGCCGGCGAGGCGATCCAGGTCGTGCTCGCGCGCCGCCAGTCGTTCGACCTCCCGGCGGGCCCCGACGGCAGGCCCATCGACGGCATCGGCCTCTACCGCGCCCTGCGGCGGGTCACCCCCTCGCCCTACCTG
>CAYJOH010000445.1:0-1104 GCA_964371685.1 uncultured Anaerolineaceae bacterium | reverse complement strand
CGATCGCGGGCACCCGGCCGCGCGGCGCCACCCCCGCCGACGACGACCGCCTCGCCGACGAGCTCCGCCGCGACCCCAAGGAGCGCGCCGAGCACGTGATGCTGGTCGATCTTGGCCGCAACGACCTGGGACGGGTGGCCCGCCCCGGGACCGTGACCACGAGCCAGTACATGGAGGTGGAGCGGTACAGCCACGTGCTCCACCTCGTGAGCCACGTCGAGGCGAAGCTCCGTTCGGACCTCGACGCGCTCGACGCGCTGCGGGCGGTGTTCCCGGCCGGCACGCTGACCGGCGCCCCCAAGATCCGGGCGATGCAGCTGATCGCGGCGGCGGAGGGTGAGCGGCGGGGGCTGTACGGTGGGGCCGTGGGCTACCTCGGCTACGACGGCAACCTCGACACCGCGATCACGATCCGCTCGGCCGTGCTCAAGGATGGTCAGGCGCACGTCCATACGGGCGCCGGCATCGTGGCCCGCTCCGTGCCGGAGTCCGAGTTCGAGGAGACCGAGCACAAGGCGAAGGCGATGCAGCGGGCGATCGAGCTGGCGGCCGGGCCGTCGACGGCGCCGAAGCCCGCGTCCACCCCGAGCCCCGCGGAGGGGGCCACGTCGTGATCCTCGTCATCGACAACTACGACTCGTTCACGTTCAACCTCGTCCAGGCGCTCCAGGCCGCGGGCGCGGACGTGCGCGTGGTCCGCAACGACGCGCTGACCCGCGCCGACGTCGAGGCGCTGGCCGCGGACCCCGACGCGGAGCTGCGGGGGATCGTGATCTCGCCCGGGCCCGGCGACCCGGACACCGCGGGCGTGTCCATGGATGCGGTCCGGGTGGCCACCGAGCGCCGGATCCCGCTGCTGGGCGTGTGCCTGGGCATGCAGTCGATGGCGGCGGCCTACGGCGCGGCGATCGTCCGCGCCCCGACGCTGGTCCACGGCGAGGCGTCCGAGGTGTCGCACGACGGCGAGGGGCTGCTCGACGGGATGCCGGCCGACTTCCCGGCCGCCCGCTACCACTCGCTGTGCGTGGACCCGGCGACCCTGCCGGCGGACCTGTACGTGACCGCGACCAGCCCGGTGGACGGCGTCGTGATGGGGCTGCGGCA
>CAYJOH010000444.1:0-2334 GCA_964371685.1 uncultured Anaerolineaceae bacterium | reverse complement strand
GTCGCGGCGCTTCTCGTGCGACATCCCATGCGTCGCGCGTCGCGGGCGCAATGAGCCACGCACGGCTGCCTCCGCGGGCCGCACGGCACGGGCAAGATCGTCGTTCGGTGACCGTCCGCATCGCGTGATCGGCGGCCGAGGTGGCGACGTCGGGTCGGACGAGCAGCGCTGCCGGGTCCCGACGCCGCCGAGGTCTGCTACTTCACGACGATGACGGCCTCGAGGTACTCGCTGGGCACGACCATCGTGCCGTCGGCCGCCCGGTTGAACCGGCCGATGAGGTCGACCAGGTCGTCGCGGAGGGCCGGCGCCCCCGTCTCGCCCACGGCCTCGAACGCCTTCATCGTCGGGCCGTAGTAGCGGCGCCAGTAGTCCACGAACCCCGCCGGGGACTCGTGGCGCAGGACGAACTGCCGCTTCTGGGCGCGGATGTCGGTCGCGACGGCGCCGAACAGCTCGTGGAGCCGCGCCTCGGTGCCCCACAGGATGGGCGAGGCCACGCCGGCCGGCGGTGCGACGTGCCCCGCGATCGCCTTGAACATCTGGCCGATGAAGCCGTCCGGGGTGTGGGCGACGAGGCCGATCCGACCGCCCCGGCGCGTGGCCCGGACGAGCTCGGCCGCCGTGCGGGCCTGGTTCGGCGCGAACATCGCGCCGAACACCGAGCTCACGACGTCGAACGCGCCGTCGTCGACCGGCAGCGCCTCGGCGGCGCCGTCGAGGAACGTCGCCTCGAGCTCCTCGGCCTCGGCCCGCATCCGGGCCCGCTCGAGGAGCGCCGGCGTGTAGTCCGTGCCGACGACGTCGCAGCCCCGGCGGGCGGCGGCCAGCGCGGCGTTGCCGCTCCCAGTGGCGACGTCGAGGACGCGCTCGGTGGCGCGCACGTCGAGCGTCTCGATCAGCTGCTCGGCGACGATCACGATCTGCGTGCCGATGCGGTGGTAGTCGCCGCTCGCCCAGGTCGCCTGCTGGCGCCGCTTGACGGCGTCGAGGTCCGGCGCGGGACCGGCGGCGGGAGTGGTCGCGACATCGGTCGCGTAGCTGGTGGTCATCGGGTCTTCCTCATGCGTAGGGTTGAATGGGATCGCGGGTGAGGGTCGCGGACCGGTGCCGGCCCACGCATCCCGGGTGATCGATATTGGTGGGCGGCCGGAGCCGTCGTTTCCCGTGGGTGGCCGGTGCGCGCTCACGGGGAGCGGGCCGGCTCGAGACGCGGCGCGCCTGCCAGGCGGCGGCCGATCCGGACGACGGACAGGCTGATGGATCGTCGAACGGGCTGGGCCGGCGGCACCAGTCGCTCGGCCGCGGAGTCGCGGGCCAGGCGTGCGTGGTGGTCCTGGATCAGCCACAGCCGATCCTGTGTGTGGTTGTGCATTGCGGGTGGCACCTGCTGGCGGCGGCGGGCGGCTGCCCGTCGGGGGACAAGGCTCGGGCACGATCGGCCGGGTGCGGAAGTGCAATCGTGATACCGGCCAGGCGGAAGCCGGGCGCGCGCACGCCACTCGCAATGGGCCCTCGGCAGGCCGTCCGCGAGCACGGCGTCCGGTACAGAATCCGTACTGGTCAGCCGCCACCGCGTGGCCCACAATCCGACCCATGCCCAGCTACCGCGAGTACTGTCCGATCGCCGTCGGCGCCGAGTTCTTCGGCGACCGCTGGACGCCGCTGATCCTCCGGGAGCTGATCCTGGGATGCCGGCGCTTCAACGACATCCACCGCGGGCTCGGCCGCATGAGCCGGACCCTGCTCAGCCAGCGCCTCCGGGAGCTGGAGCGGCGGGGGATCGTGGAACGCGACATGGACGGGGCGGGCCGGACCGTCGAGTACCGCCTCACCGCGGCTGGTCGGGAGCTGGAGCCCGTGGTCTGGGCGCTGGGGCACTGGGCGACCCGCTGGTCGTTCGGCGATCCGGCGGACGAGGAGCTCGACGCCGGCTGGCTCGTCTGGCGGCTCCACCAGAACGTGATCGTCGGGCGGCTGCCGGCCGCCCGGGTCGTCGTCCAGTTCGTGCTCGACGGGCCTGGGGGTGGCGAGGCGTGGCTGGTGCTGGATCGCGGCGGGAGCACCGCCTGCCAGATCGACCCGGGCTACGAGGTGGACCTGGTCGTGATGGGCGACAACCGCGAGATGCACCGCTGGCTGCTGGGCCGGCGGTCGTTTCGCGAGCTGCGCCAGGCGGGGAGCGTGCGGCTCATCGGCCCGACCCGCCTGGTCCGCTCGTTCGAGGCCTGGTTCGCGCCCTCGCCCTTCGCGCGGCCGCCACGCCGCCACGCGCCGGTCGCCGCACCGCTCGGCCTGCCCGCTCCCGGGGGTTGACAAGGTGCCGGGTGAGGC
>CAYJOH010000443.1:0-2358 GCA_964371685.1 uncultured Anaerolineaceae bacterium | reverse complement strand
CGAACAGCGCGACGCTCACCCAGCGGTCCGGCCCGGTCCAGCGCAGCGCGACGACCAGGAACGCGGTCATGTAGACGAGGTCGAGGACCTTGTCCAGCCGCTGGTAGTCCGGCACGCCGCCGAGGTCCAGGACATCCATCAGCAGCAGGTCCGACAGGTCGACGAGGATCGCCAGGATCCCGCCGGCCAGCGGCCAGCGCAGCACCGGCAGCGAGCCGGCGACCCGGACGAGGGCGATGACGAGGACTTCGACGGTCATCGGCGCTCGGAGCGGGGCCCGTGGGCGCCGCTACTCCGCCTCACCGGGCAGCCCGAACATCGACAAGCAGGCGTCGAGGTGCTCGATGGTCACCGGGACGCGATCACGCTGCCAGCGCTCGCGGCGGAGCAGGTAGTGGTGCTCCGTGACGGGGATCCCGCGTGGCGCGACAGGGCCCTCTCCGTTGGGCTCGTAGCCCAGCTTCTCAGAGACGCGATGTGAAGCCTCGTTGCCCTCGAGCGCGCCGGAGAGGGCCGCCTGGGCCCCGAGACCTTCGAACGCGAGCCACAGCACGGCCGCGCGCATCTCCGTGCCGAACCCCTGCCCCTGGTGGGCGAGGCCCAGCCAGGAGCCCGTCTCCACGGTCCGCAGCGTCGCGAACTCCGTCGCCATGACCTCCTGGATGCCGATCGGCTGCGCCCCGCGAACCACGGTGAGCGGCAGCCTCCACGCCGTCGGTGACCAGGAGGCACGAGCTCCCCAGAAGAACCGCATGAAGGATCGCTCGAACTCCGGAGACGGCAGGTCCGTCCACGCGACCTTGAACGGCATGCGCTCCGGGTCGTGGACTCCCGCGCGCGCGACGTCGAGCAAGGCGAAGATGTCGTCGTCGGTGGGAGCCCGAAGCTCGAGCCGGGGCGTCCGGATCCGCAGATCGAACAGCGGCCACGCGGGCGCCATCGCTGCCCTCAGCCCAGCGTCGCCATCACCGCGCGGTCGGCGAGGCCGAGCGGCAGCGCCCCCGAGGACGTGATCGCGTCGTGGAAGTCGCGCAGGATCTCGATCGGGACGTCGCGCGGCGCCACGCCGGAGAACCCGCGGGCCGCGAGGTAGCGCTCGCGGATGGCGAGGATCTCGAGGCAGCCCGTGAGGTAGGACGACGCCTGCGTGGGCCACCAGCAGTAGCGCCCCACCTCGGCCTTGGCCACCGGCTCCGGCATCGCGGCGCGCTCCATCATGAACTCGACCGCCTCGTCGTACGACATCTCGCCCAGGTGGAGCGAGGTGTCCACGACGATCCGCGCCGCCCGGAACAGCGTCGCGTTGAGGTGGTGGAGCTCCTGGATCGGCGTCTCGAAGAAGCCCCGCTCGCGCATCACGCGCTCGGCGTACAGCGCCCAGCCCTCGGAGAAGTAGGGCGTGCCGTAGACCTTGCGGACCTCGGACGGGTTGCCCTTGCGCATCACGAGGTGCCAGTGGTGGCCGGGATAGGTCTCGTGGACCGCGGTGGTGGGGATGGAGCCGAAGGAGTTGTTGGCGAGCCGGCCCTGGATCTCCGCCTCGGACGCGCCGTCGGGGGCGAACGGGACGAAGAAGAAGCCCTTCCAACGGTCCGAGAACGCGGGCGGCGAGTTGTACGACGCCACGCCCAGGATCGGGCGCTGGAACACGGGTGACGGGACGACCTCGCACGTCTCGCCCGCGGGGAGCGTGACCAGGCCCGTCTCGGCGAGGAAGGCGCGCGAGCGGGCGGTCCAGTCGGCGTAGGTGTCCAGCATCGCCTGCTCGGTGGGCGGGTGGTGCTCGTCGTCGTGGCGCAGGACGTCGACGTAGTCGGCGTTGCCGGTGGCGTCCAGCGCGAGGGCGCTCATCTCGTCATCGAGGCGCTCCAGCTCGCGCCAGCCGCGGTCGCGGAGTGCGCGCGCGTCGTCGGCGAGGACCTCGCGCTCGCGCAGGACCCGGGTGTAGCCGTCCTCGCCCAGCTGCCAGGTGCCGTGGGCCCGGCCGCGGAGGTCGTCGAGGTGGGCGACCCAGCGCTCGAGGTGGGGCGCGGCCTGCTCGCCCGCCAGCCGGAGGCGCTCGCGCGCGTCGTCGTCCTGGACGTCCAGCCAGACGAGGTCCCGGACGTAGCGGGCGGCGCCCTTGGCGGCGTTCATGCCCCGCTCGACGATCAGTGGGTGGGCGAGAGCCGGGTCCAGGTTCGCGATGCCGGCGTCCACGGCCTTCCCCGCCATGCCGAGCCGGGCGATCGCCGCGTCCACGATGTCGGCCTCGGGGCGGAGCCGGTGGAGGAACAGGACGAACAGGCCGCCGGTGACGGGGCCGGAGTAGACGATGGGGTCCCGCTTCCACTGCTCGAACGGCGCGAGGATCAGGCG
>CAYJOH010000442.1:0-2367 GCA_964371685.1 uncultured Anaerolineaceae bacterium | reverse complement strand
TCGGGGCGTGGCGCAGCCTGGTAGCGCACCTGAATGGGGTTCAGGAGGTCGAGCGTTCGAATCGCTCCGCCCCGACCAATCGTCTGAACGTGGAACGGCCCCTGGGACTGGCCCAGGGGCCGTTTCGATTCTCACCTGTCCAGGAGCCGAACTCGTCGGCCGTGGTCGACCAGGCGGCCCGACTGCGGGCCGGAGCACGATGGTAGCCTCCCACCGGTGAACGTCCGACTGGCCGACCCGCGTCGCCCCCTCGCAGCCGTCGGCCCGTTGGCGGGTTCGCGCGTCCGCCTGTTCCTGACTAGCGCGTCGCTCCTGTTCGTCGAGCTGCTGCTCATCCGCTGGATCCCCGCGAACGTCAAGTACGTTGGGTTCTTCAGCAACTCCCTGCTGATGGCGAGCTTCCTTGGGATCGGGGTCGGCATCCTGCTGGGACGCCGCGGCGTGCGACCCGTCCTGTCGCCGTTCGCGCCACTGCTCCTGGCCACCGTCCTGCTCGTGTACGGTGCGCAGCTCAACATCCAGGCCCGAGACGCCGGCGAGATCCTGCTCGGTCTGCCGAACTCGACCAGTGCGGACGTGAACTTCGTCGTCCTGCCGTTGCTGATCGTGCTCGTGGCCGGACTGATGGCGTCCCTGGCGCTGCCGCTGGGACCACTGCTGCGGTCGATGTCGCCGCTGCGCGCCTACGCGATCGACATCGGGGGGTCGATGGCCGGAATCGCGGGGTTCACCGCCCTCGCCTGGCTCGAGACGGGGCCGACGGTGTGGTTCATCGTCACCGGCGCAATGCTGCTGCTGCTAGCGCTGGGCGCCGGGCCGACGCCATGGTCCGCGCTGGGTGGTGCCGCGATGATCCTCGTCATCGTCGCCAGCGGGGTCGTGGGCGCCGCGAGCGGGGACATGTGGTCGCCCTACTACCGCATCTCGGCGTTCGCGTCCGACCTCGGGCGCGCGTCGACCGACCCGGCAGACGGACGCCCCCCGGTCTACCTCGAGGTTGACGGCATCCCGCACCAGGCCATCCTGAGCTCCGAACGGGCCGGGCGCGACCGGTTGCACCCGCAGCCGTACGCGTGGTTTCCGGACCGCGTGTACGACCGGGTCCTCGTGATCGGCTCCGGATCCGGCACCGACACGGGGCTCGCCCTCGCCAAGGGCGCCCAGCATGTCGACGCGGTGGAGATCGACCCACGCCTGGCCCAGATCGGCCGGGACTTCCATCCCGAGGGTGCGTACAGCGACCCGCGAGTCTCGCTGTTCGTCAACGACGGCCGGGCGTTCCTGAGGAGCAACGACGAGCGGTACGACCTGATCATCTACGCCCAGACTGACTCGCTCACCCTCGTGAGCTCCACCGCCGGCGTCCGGCTGGAGTCGTTCATCTTCACGGAGGAGTCCCTGCGCGAGGCGCGCGATCACCTGGCGCCCGGCGGGCTGTTCGTGATGTACAACACCTACTGGGAGCCCTGGCTCGTCGCGAAGCTCGACAGGATGGTCGCGGACGTCTTTGGCCCGCGCCGTCTCGTCAAGCTCGTCGGCACGGAGGCGGCGATCCTCGCGGCCGGACCAGCCGTCGACGATCTGGAGGGCTCGCCGCCTCCCGGGGACACGACCAGCGGCGTGCCGGACGTCGGCGAGCCGGTCCCGACGGCCGCCACGGATGACTGGCCATTCCTGTACCTGCGGTCGCCGGGGGTGGCGCCGTACTACCTCGCCGCGTTGGCATTCCTCCTCGTGTTCGCAGTCGCTGCCGTCCTCGGTGGCGCGCGCGTGACCGAAACGCCGATCCGCCGGTTCAGCCCGCACTTCTTCGTGCTCGGCGTCGCCTTCCTGCTGCTCGAGACGAGGAGCCTCGTGACGTTCAGTCTGCTGTTCGGCACGACCTGGATCGTCAACGCGATGGCGTTCTTCGCGATCCTCGCCAGCGTCCTCCTGGCCATTGCGGTGAATGCCCGGCTGCGTCCTCGCCGGCCGGGGGTCCTGTATGCAGCGCTGCTGGGCTCGCTCGCCGTCGCCTGGCTGGTACCCGCGGGAGGCTTGCTTGTCGAATCCCCACAGGTGCGCTACGCGCTCGCTGCCGCGATTGCCTTCGCGCCCGTGTTCTTCGCCAACCTGGTGTTCACGTACTCGTTCCGTGACACGGACGCGGCCGACATGTCGTTCGCCTCCAACCTGCTCGGCGCGATGGTCGGTGGCGTCCTGGAGTACGTGGCGCTGCTCACCGGCTTCAAGGTGCTGTTGCTCGTGGTCGCGGTGCTCTACAGCGGCGCATTCCTCCTGGCCGGCCGGTACCGGTTCCTGGCTGACGCCCACCTGGAGCGCGAGGACGTACGGAGGTTGGCGGCCTCGAGCTGAGCCTCCGCGTCA
>CAYJOH010000441.1:0-2372 GCA_964371685.1 uncultured Anaerolineaceae bacterium | reverse complement strand
CCGACCTCATCGTCCCGAACGATGCGCGCTACCAAGCTGCGCCACGCCCCGACCGAAATGCCGCTGAGGGCCGGGCGATGATAGCGCATCCCCCCGGAACCTTCGAATGCCGGACGACCCCGGCGCAGACCGGGTCGTAGGCGCGGACCCAGGCCCGGTCGATCCCGGCCCAGGTCCGGGCGGCGGCGTAGGCCGGCGCACCGGCCAGGCCAGACGGGGTACCGTCGTGCCGACGGCGTCCCGAGGATCACCGGGAGACACGATGAAGGTCGGGCTGATGGCGCCCCAGGGCTGGAAGGGCGAGTACGACGGCTGGGGCGCGACCGAAGCGTGGCGGCGGACGGTCGAGCTCGCGACCCAGGCCGAGGCGCTGGGGTTCGAGTCGCTGTGGGTCTTCGACCACTTTCACACCGTGCCGGAGCCGACCGACGAGATCACCTTCGAGTCGTTCTCCGTCCTGGCCGCCCTCGCGATGGCCACCAGACGCGTCCGCCTCGGCCACATGGTCATCTGCACCGGGTTCCGGAACCCGGGCCTGACGGCGAAGCTGGCCTCGACGCTGGACGTGATCTCGAACGGCCGGTTCGAGCTCGGGATCGGAGCCGGCTGGAAGGCCGACGAGTGGCTGGCCTACGGCTATGGCTTCCCACCGATCGCGGAGCGGCTCGCCCAGCTCGGGGACCACCTCGAGGTCATCAGCCGGATGCTCGGGCCGGGCCGGGCGACGTACGAAGGCGCCTTCGCCCGGGTGGATCGCGCGATCAATGAGCCAAAGGGAATCCAGCCGCACATCCCGGTGATCGTCGGAGGCAACGGGCGCAGGACGACCGCCGGCCTCGCCATCCGCTTCGCCGACGAGCTCAATCTGGTGTTCCTCGATGCGGACGAGGTCCGGGTGCGCATCGCCGAGGTGCGAGCACGGTGCGTGGAGGCGGGCCGCGACCCAGGCTCGATCCGCTTCTCGCTCTATGCGCTCGATGAGGACATGCGGCCGCGCGGGCAGCGGCGGGTCGACACGCTCGGCGAGCTCGCGTCCGTGGGCCTCGACAGGCTCGTGGCCTTTCCCACTCGCTGGGACCCCACGACCGCCGCCCAGGCCACGTTTGCCGAGGACTGCCGGGCCGCCGGGATCGTGATGGGCGGCTGACCGGCGCTTCAGTGCGGATCTGCGGACCGCGCGTGGGTCGCCGGCCCGGCCGGGATCCGGATCCGCAGCGTCGCCGCCGCCGCCGCCAGCGACGCCCCGGCCATGAGCCAGAACACCGTCCCGAGACCATTGCCCGGCCCGCCGGCATCCACCACCGCGCCGTACACCAGCCCCCACATCGACCCGACCCCGAACGCCAGCGCGAAGTAGGTGCTGAACGCGGCATCGCGTAGCGGACGCGGCGTCACATCCGCGAGCAGCGCCTGGAGCTGCGGGCTCTCGACGAACGAGAACAGGCTCAGCAGCGCGATCGCGGCCCACAGCATCGTCCGGTCCTGGCCGGCCAGGACGAACAGCGCCAGCGACGCCGCCCCGGCGAGATAGACCGCGATGATGACCGGCTTGCGCCCCAGCCGGTCCGACAGCCAGCCCGCGACCAGCGGCCCGGGCACGCTCGCCGCGAGGAGCACGCCATACATCAGGCCGATGGTGGCGGTGTCGAGGCCGATGACCTGGTCGAGGTACAGCGGCACGAAGATGTTGAGCACGCCGAGCCCGCGCGACCCGCCGCCCAGCACCGCGGCCACGTACAGCCAGCGCAGGTCACGGTCGATGAGGACCGCGCGGTAGAGGCTCCGCACCGGGCCGTCCGCGTGTCGCTGGCCACGGTCCACGTGCGCCTCGCGCACGAAGGCCAGGATCGCGACCGCGACGATCGCACCCAGCACGCCGAGCGCCGCCACGGCGCCGCGCCAGCCGAGCGCGGCGATCGTGACCGCCGCCGCGAACCCGACCACCACAGTGCCCACGTTGCCGCCCGAGACGTGGACCGCGATCGCCGTCCCGATCCGCCGGGCCGGGAACTGGTCGGCGAGCAGCGCGTTGCCCACCGGGTGCTGGGGCGCGCCACCCACGCGGGACACGACGTTGGCGACCGCGAACAGCCCGAAGCCGCTGGTGATCGCCTGGGCCGCCGTCCCGGCGCCCACCACCAGCCCACCACCGCCGAGGAGGGTCGGGCGGCCGATGTGCCGCGTGATGGCCCCGAACGCGTACTGCAGCAGGCCGCTCGCGATGCTGCCGACGGTCGACAGGATGACGATGGTCGCCGCCGTGACGCCCAGCTCATCGATGACGGCGAGGTAGACCAGCGGGTAGAGCGCCGCCTGGCCGTGGATGAGCGCGTGCTGGACGGACAGCAGCCCGAGGCTCAGGCGGGGGCGGA
>CAYJOH010000440.1:0-2380 GCA_964371685.1 uncultured Anaerolineaceae bacterium | reverse complement strand
GGTCCGCGCCTGGGCCGGCGGCGAGATCGCTCCGGGCCGCGTGGACACGGCGCCCGACGAGCCCGCGCGGCCGCGGGTGGCGTTCCGGCCGGCGCGGATCAACCGACTGCTGGGCACGCACCTCGGCGCGGACGAGCAGCGCGAGCTGCTGTCGCGGGTGGGTATCGAGACCGAGCCGGCGGCGGCCGGGGAGCCCGTCGTCGTCGCGCTGCAACCCGATCCGGTATCGGTGGACCCCGGGCCGGACGCCGCCGTGACCGCGCTCGTGCCCACCTGGCGCCGGGACATCGCGATCGAGGCGGACGTCGCCGAGGAGGTCGCCCGCGTCCGCGGCTACGAGCTCGTGCCATCGGTCACGCCGGACACGGAGATGCCGGGCTTCCGGCCGTCGCCGCTCGAGGTGCGCGAGCTGGTGCGCGAGACGCTTGCCGGCGCGGGCCTGACCGAGGTCGTGACCACCGCGCTCGTGTCGCCTCGCCACGTCGAGACGTTCGTCCTGCGGCGCGAGGTGCCGTCGGTGGGTGGCGAGCCCGAGCCCGGCGGCGACCCGGTCGGGGTCACCAACCCGCTGTCGCGGGACCACTCGCTGCTCCGCCGGAACCTCGTCGGCAGCCTCCTGGACGTCGTCGGTACGAACCTGCGCCACGGCACCGAGGACGTGGCCGTGTTCGAGATCGGCAAGGGCTACGGACGGACCGGCGATGTCCCGCGCGAGTGGTGGCGTCTCGGGTTCGCGCTCGTCGGCGCCGCCGAGGCGCGGGCGTGGAACCGTCCGGTGCGCCCCTACGACCTCGACGACGCAAAGGGCATCCTGGAGCTGCTCGCGCACCGCCTGGGGCTCGGACGCCCGGTCTACGAGGCCGAGGCCGCCGAGCCGTTGTTCCATCCCGGCCGGACGGCCCGCGCGGCGATCGCCGGCCGCCTCGCCGCGATCGTCGGCGAGCTGCACCCGGATGTCGTCGAAGCCTGGGACCTGCGGACAGCCCAGCGGGTGCTCGTGGCGGAGCTGTCGCTCGAGGGGCTCGCCGCCGGCCGGCTGGCGCCCGAGCACGCCCCCGCCGTCGGCCGGTACCCCGAGGTGGAGCGAGACCTCGCCATCGTGGTGCCGGAGCGGACGCCGGCGGCGAGCGTCGAGTCGCTGCTCGTGGCGCACGGCGGCGCGCTGCTGCGCGACGTGCGGCTGTTCGACATCTACCGCGGCGTCCCGCTCGCGGCGGACGAGAAGAACCTCGCCTACCGGCTCCATTTCGGGGCGCCCGACCGCACGCTCACCGAGCCCGAGATCGACGCGGCCGTGGCGGGTGTGGTCGCCGCCCTGCCCGAGATCGGGGGCCGCCTGCGCGCCTGATGTGGGCGGGCAGGAGTAGTCATGGGGTGTCCGCCCCATTGCGACCGCCGAGCGGCCGCTGCTAGGCTTGCCGCGGCATCCGGCCGTCCGGGGTTGCGGCCGCCGTCGAGAGGGATGGGTGGGTGAACGTCACGGAGTTCCTGAGCTCGGTCAACCTGACCGATGTCCTGGTCGTCCTCGTCCTGTTCGGGTTCTTCGTCCTGGGCTTCATCCAGGGCACGGTCCGGCGGGTCGTCGGGATCCTCTCGATCATGTTCTCGTTCTTCCTCGCCGCGCAGCTGCACGTCCCGCTGGGCGACTTCCTGGGCGACAACTGGAACCAGTTCCCGCGCGAGTACGCGGCGATGATCGGGTTCCTGACGGTGTTCGCGGCGGCGGTCATCGCGTTCTCGCTCGTGATCCAGGGCACCTACAAGAAGGCGCCGCTGTTCGCGAAGTACCCGGTGATCGACGAGGTCATCGGCGGCGTCCTGGGCGTCATCCAGGGGCTGCTGCTGCTGATGTTCGTGATCCTCATCCTCGACCAGTTCTTCCTGCTCACGAACTTCCCCGTGGACGAGGACGAGCTGCCGTTCCTGCGGGACTTCTGGAACACGATCAACACCTCGGGGACCGGTGACCTGCTCCACACGCAGCTGATCCCGAACTTCGTGAGCCTCACGTCGTTCCTGCTGCCGGACACGATCAAGCAGCTGTACGCGATCACGTGACCGGGGGCTCCGGGGGCGGTGGCGGGCCGCCACGGGGCCGGCCGTTCCCCCGCGAGGTCCTCGCCGGCGACACGCGCCTGGCCGCCCGCGCGCTGATCGGGGCGCGACTGGTCCGCGACGCCCCCGACGGCGCGCCGCGCATCGGGCGGATCGTCGAGGTGGAGGCCTACCTCGGCGAGGAGGACCGCGCGTCGCACGCCCGGATGGGCCCGACGCCCCGCAACCGGGTCATGTTCGGGCCGCCCGGGCTCGCCTACGTGTACCTTGTCTACGGCATGCACCACTGCCTCAACGTCGTGACCGAGTCGTCCTCCCGGGCCGC
>CAYJOH010000439.1:0-2384 GCA_964371685.1 uncultured Anaerolineaceae bacterium | reverse complement strand
GGCGCGCTAGACTGACCTCGATTTCCGCGCCGGTCCCGTGAGGCCGGGTGGCCCCGAGAGGCCGGGAAGGAGGAGCGAGCCCCGTGCGACGCCGCAGGTGGTCCCCGTGACCGGTCGCCGGATCATGGCCGCCGAGGACGTCCGCCGCGCGACCACGCGCATCTCCCACGAGATCGTCGAGAAGCAGGCCGGCACGGCCGGGCTGGTGCTGGTGGGCATCCAGCGCCGGGGCGTCCCGCTGGCGCGGCGCATCGCGCAGGCGATCCTCGAGCACGAGGGGGTCGAGGTGCCGGTCGGCGCGCTGGACATCACGTTCTACCGCGACGACCTCTCG
Organism: uncultured Anaerolineaceae bacterium; assembly: GCA_964371685.1. Classification (GTDB taxonomy): domain Bacteria; phylum Chloroflexota; class Limnocylindria; order Limnocylindrales; family CSP1-4; genus CAIXZV01. Next base: position 2,050 of record CAYJOH010000439.1, on the reverse strand, counting down.
ATGGTCGCGCAGCAGCCCGTCGTCAAGGGCACCCAGATCCCGTTCGACCTCAACGGCCGGACGGTCGTGCTCGTGGACGACGTCCTGTACACGGGCCGCACGATCCGGGCCGCGATGGACGCGCTGATCGACTTCGGGCGTCCCCAGGCGATCCGCCTCGCCGTGCTCGTGGACCGCGGCCATCGCGAGCTGCCGATCCGGGCCGACCACGTGGGCAAGAACGTGCCCACCTCGCGCGAGGAGACCGTCCAGGTCCAGCTCGAGGAGACCGACGGCGAGGACGCGGTGGAGATCGAGCGGCTGCCGGCCCTCGAGGCGGCCGGGGAAGCCCGCGCATGACCGCCGAGGTCGACCGGCCCGAGGCGGCGTCCCCGGGTCCCGGGTTCGATCCCGCGAAGCCCCACGGCCCCGCGCCCTCGCCCTGGCACCACCGCCACCTGCTCGACGTGGACGTGCTGTCGCGGGCCGAGATCGACCTCGTGATGCGCACGACCGACGAGATGCGCGACGTCCTCGCCCGGCCGATCCCGAAGGTGCCGGCCCTGCGCGGCACGAGTGTCACGATCCTGTTCTACGAGGCCTCCACGCGGACCCGGGTCAGCTTCGAGGTGGCGGCCAAGAACCTGTCCGCGGACGTCGTCAACATCGCGGCCGCGTCGTCGTCCGTGTCCAAGGGCGAGTCGCTGGTGGACACGGTGCGCACGATCGAGGCGCTGGGCGCCGACATGCTCGTGATGCGCCACGGCGTGTCCGGGGCGCCGTACCTCGCGGCCGAGGTGTTCGGCGGGGCGGTGCTCAACGGCGGCGACGGCTGGCACGCGCACCCCAGCCAGGCGCTGCTGGACCTGTACACGCTCCGCTCGCGGCTGCCCGGCGGCTCGCTCGAGGGGCGCAAGGTCGTGATCCTGGGTGACGTGCTCCACTCGCGGGTGGCGCGCTCCAACGTCTGGACGCTGACCGCGATGGGCGCGGACCTGTGGCTGTGTGCCCCGTCCACGCTGCTGCGCGGGTTCGAGGCGTGGGGCGCGCGGGGTGCCGCCGGGCGCCGGTTCACCGTCACCTCCGACGTCGGCGCCGCCTTGCGCGACGCGGACGTGGTGATGGCGCTCCGGATCCAGCGCGAGCGGATGGCGTCGGGGCTGCTGCCGTCGCTGCGCGAGTACGCGGCGCGCTACGGGCTCACCCAGGAGCGGCTGCGGGCGGCCTCGCCGGACGTGATCGTGATGCACCCGGGGCCGATGAACGAGGGCGTGGAGATCGCCGCCGACGTCGCCGTGGACCCGCGGTCGGTGATCACGGACCAGGTGACGAACGGGGTGGCGGTCCGGATGGCGCTGCTGTACCTGCTTGCCGGGGCACACGGCCGGGGGTCGGAGGCGTGAGCGGGTCCGGGGAGCCCGCCACGACCGTCGGCGCCCTCGCCGGGACCGTGGTCCGCGGCTGGGTCGTCGACCCCTCCACCGCGTTCGAGGGAGCCGCCGAGGTCGTCGTCGAGGACGGCGGGCTGCGGCGCGTGACCCCGCTCGCCGGCGCCGATGCCGAGGGTCTCGGGCCCGACGGGGTCTTGATCGCGCCCGGGTTCGTCGACGTCCACGCCCATTTCCGGGAGCCCGGCAACGAGGATGCCGAGACCGTGGCGACCGGCCTCGCCGCCGCGGCCCACGGCGGGTTCACGACGGTGTGCCTGATGCCCAACACGACGCCCGCCACGGACGAGCCGTCGGTGGTGGCGCGGGTCCGCGCGGCGGCCGTGGCGTCCGGCTCGCCGGTGCGGGTGCTGCTCCACGGCGCGGTGACGGAGGGACGGCGCGGCGAGACGCTGGCCGCGCTGGGCGAGCTGGCCGACGCGGGCGTGGTCGGCTTCTCGGACGACGGCTCGCCGGTGCGCGTGGCCGGGATCCTGCGCAACGCGCTCGCCTACGCGGGGGCGCTCGGGCTGCCGATCGTGGACCATTCCGAGGACCCGTCGCTCACCGAGGGCGCCGAGGCGTCCGAGGGCTACGTGGCCACCGTGCTGGGCCTCAAGTGCTGGCCGGTCGCCGCCGAGGCC
>CAYJOH010000438.1:0-2389 GCA_964371685.1 uncultured Anaerolineaceae bacterium | reverse complement strand
GCCACCGGCCGCCCGACGACCCGCGGGTCGAGCCCCTCGCCCACCGCCTCGACGACCCCGGCGCCCTCGTGCCCCATCACGATCGGGCCCGGTCGCTCCCAGTGGCCGTCGCGCACGTGCAGGTCGGAGTGGCAGACGCCGGACGCGGTCATCCGGACCAGGACCTCGCCCGGGTGCGGGTCATCGAGCCGCAGGGTCTCGATGACCGTGGGCACGCCCGCCCGCTCGATGACCGCCGCCTCGATCTCCCGCACCCGTCCCTCCTGCCGCTGCGACACCCGCACCGCGAACGATACCGGCCCGCCGCCCGGCCGTTGGCAGGCGCGCCTCGAGGGCCCGTCAGCCCGTGTTCTGGAGTCCGGCCGCGATGCCGTTGATCGTGGCGCCGATGACCGCGCGCAGCGACGCCGCCTCGGCGGCGGTCACGGCCGGGTCCCGAAGCCGTCCGAGCAGCTCCACCTGGAGGGCGGACAGGGCGTCCACGTAGGGATTGCGCAGCTCGATCGCCCGGGCCAGCGTCGCGTGCCCGGCGAGCAGCCGGTCCCGGCCCGTGACCAGGAGCAGCAGCCGGACGGACCGGGCGTACTCGGCCTCGATCGTCGCCCGGATGGCGGTGGCGGACGGGCCCGACGCGAGGTCGGCGGAGCGCCGGAAGATGCCCAGGTCCGCCTTCGCCAGCGACAGCTCAGCGTTGTCGAGGATGGACGCGAAGAACGGCCAGCGGCGGTACAGGGTGGCGAGGTGGTCCACGGCCTCGCGCCCGCCGCGCCCGGTGAACGCCTCGAGCGCCGTGCCCAGGCCGTACCAGCCGGGCAGGTTGGCGCGGGCCTGCGACCAGGCGAACACCCACGGGATCGCGCGCAGGGAGGCGATGTCGTCGGCGGCATCGGGTGCGGCCGCGCCCCCGGCGTCGTCCCCGGTCGGACGCGCCCCGGGCCGTGACGTGGGGCGCGAGCCGAGCCCCAGGCCGGCGATCAGGTCGATCGGCGTCGCGGCCCGGAAGAAGGCGGCGAAGCCCGGCTGCTCCACGAGCGCCCGGTACGCCGTGCGCGAGATCGCGGCCAGCTCGGTCATCGTCGAGGTCCCGCCGGCCGCCGCCCCGGCGACCTCTCGCTCGTGCTCGGGGGTGGAGGCGAGCAGCGCCGCGGCCGTGACCTGCTCGAGGTGGCGCTGGGCGATCGTCCGGTCCGCGAAGTGCGCCGCCACGACCTCGCCCTGCTCGGTGAACTTGAGCCGCCCGTCCACCGATCCCGGCGCCTGGGCGAGGATCGCCCGGTTGGCCGGGCCGCCGCCACGCCCGATGGCCCCACCCCGCCCGTGGAACAGCGTGAGCGTGATGCCGTGCCGCCGCGCCGTGGCGACCAGCGCCTCCTGCGCCCGGTACAGCAGCCAGTTCGCGGCCAGGAACCCGCTCTCCTTCGACGAATCCGAGTAGCCGAGCATCACCTCCTGCACGTCGCCGCGGTCCCGGAGGTGGGCGCGATAGCCGGGGTCCGCGAGCAGGGCCTCGAGCAGCGCACCCGCGCCCGCCAGCGCGTCCGCCGACTCCAGCAGCGGCACGACGTCGAGCGACGGCAGCGCGGCCGGCAGGTCGGCGAGCATCGGCGCTGAGGCGGCTGGGCCGAACGGGGACGGTGCGGCGGCGAGGCGGGCCAGCTCGAGGACGTCGGTCACGTCCGAGGGCCCGGCCGTGAACGAGATCACGTACCGCTGGCAGGCCTCGGGACCGAAGCGCGCCTGGAGGCGCGCCATCGCGCGGAACGTCGTGAGGACCTCGCCCAGGGAGACGCCAGGGGCGAGCTCAGCCTCCGGTCCGGCCCCGGACCCGAGCGCCCGGAGCGCCGCGCGGTGGACCTCGGCGTGCTGGCGCACCTCGAGCGAGGCGAGGTGGAACCCGAACGTCGCGACCTGCCAGCGCAGCTCCGCCAGCTCGCCGTACGCGACGCGCGCCAGGCCGTCCGCGGCGAGCGCCGCCTGCACCACGGCCAGCTCCGCGTCCAGCGCGCCCGGGCCCGGGTAGCCGCCGGTCCGGGGCGCGGTCTCGCCGGTCAGCGTCGCGCGCGTCCGTCGCAGGCGCTCGGCGATGGCGCCCAGCCGCTGGCGGTACGGCTCCTCGGGGAATCGCCGCCGGAGCTGCCGGACGGTCTCGGGCAGCTCCTCCGCGTCGCGCGCGAGCGCGCTGCCGAGCCCCCGGTCCAGCCCCTGCGGCGCGACCCGGGCGGCCACGGTCTGCATCAGCCGCGCCGCGACCGCCTCGTAGCCACGAAGCAGGTGCGCCGCCTGGAGGCGGGCGGCATGGAGCGTGACATCCGCGGTGACGCCCGGGTGCCCGGCCCGGTCCGCGCCGATCCACGACCCGAACCGGAGCACCGCCGGGGCGACGACCGGG
>CAYJOH010000437.1:0-2407 GCA_964371685.1 uncultured Anaerolineaceae bacterium | reverse complement strand
GGCGCCACGCCGGCCCCCGCGCGGCCGCCCTTGATGGCCAGGCCCACGCCGGCGACCCCGGCCACGCCCCCTCAAGCGGCCCACGCCACGCCGCCTGTCGCCGCACCGCCCCCGCCAGCGGAACCCCCGAGCCTGTCCGAGGACGATCGCCCGGGGATCCGCGGCGACGGGACCCACACGCTCGTCTTCCGCCGGCCGGCCCCACGGGGCGCGCGCGCGACCCTGCGGGCGTGCTCGCCGGACGGCTCGGAGCGGACGATCGAGGTGGACGGGGCGCAGCTGACGATCGGCCGGGCGCAGGACAACGGCCTGGTGCTCGCCGACAGCCGCGTCTCGCGCCACCACGCCCGCCTGGCCTCCCGGCATGGCGCGCTCGTGTACACGGACCTCGGCAGCACCAACGGCAGCCGGGTCAACGGCGTACGGGTGGACGAGATCGTGCTCGGCTCGGGGGACCGGATCCAGCTGGGTGACACGGTGCTGGTCGTCGAGACCCTGCCGGGCTGATCGTGGACGGGTTCCTGCTCACGCTGTGGCTCGTGCGGATCCTGTTCCTGCTGCTGCTGTACGCGTTCCTGTTCGCCGTCGTGCGGGTGCTGCTGCGGGACCTCCGGGCGGCCTCGCGGAGCCGCGGCGAGCTGGGCCGCCTCGTCGTGCTCGCCTCACCCCGGGGCGAGCCGCCCGCGGGTGCCGCCTTCGCGCTGGACGTCATCGCGACGCTCGGCCGCGACGTCAACAACTCGGTCGTCGTGGACGACCCCTTCGTCTCGGGCGAGCACGCCGTGCTCACGTTCCGCGGCCGGAGCTGGTACGTGGAGGACCTGGGCAGCACCAACGGCACGTTCGTGAACGGCGCCCAGGTGGAGACGGTCGCGGCGATCGGCTTCGGCGACGAGCTCCAGCTGGGCGAGGTCCGCCTCCGCCTCGAGCGGCCGCGGACATGAGCGCCGCCGTCCCCGCGCTCCCGATCCCCGCCATCCGGATCCGGCCCCGGATGCGGCCCACGGAGCTGCTGTTGCTCGGGATCGTCGCCCTCGCGCTGGCGGTCGGCGCTGCCTCGCTGGGCGCGACGCAGCGCCTCCTCGCTGCCCAAACGGCAGGCGAATCGCTCGCGTCGCTGGACCTCTCGCCGCCGGACCCGCGGGCGCTGGCGGTGTACCTGGCCGCCCTGTTCGTCGTGCACTTGACGTTCGTCCTCGCCGGGCGGCGGACGGACCAGGTCCTGCTCCCGGCCGTGGCGATGCTCGGCGGGATCGGGCTCCTGCTCATGCAGCGGCTGCCCCAGGACCTCGTGGTCCAGCGATGGGGCGACGTGGCGCTCGGGCTCGGCCAGCTCCAGCTGGGCTGGCTGCTGATCGCGCTGACGGTCATCGCCGCCCTCGCCCTCGCCGTGCGGTCCGACGCCTGGCTGCGGCTGTACAAGTACACCTGGGCCGCGGCCGGGATCGCACTCCTGCTGCTGACGTTCGTGTTCGGCAGCGAGGTCAACGGCGCCCGCCTGACGCTGTCCATCGGCCCGCTGTCCGGGCAGCCGTCCGAGCTGCTCAAGGTGATCCTCGTCGTGTTCCTCGCGGGCTACCTGTCAGAGAACCGGACGCTGCTCGCCGAGGAGAGCACCCGGATCGGGCCGCTCCGCCTGCCGCCGATCCCGTACCTCGCCCCGATGGTCGCGATGTGGGCCATCGCCCTGGGCGTCGTCGTCGTCCAGCGGGACCTGGGCGCCGCCCTGCTGTTCTTCGCCGTGTTCCTCGTCCTGCTCTACGTGGCCACCGGCCGACCCGCGTACGTGGCCGGCGGCCTGCTGCTGTTCGTGGCGGGGTCGTGGGTCCTGTACAACCTGTTCGGCCACGTCCAGCAGCGGGTGGACAACTGGCTGGACCCCTGGGCGGACCCGCTGGGTGCCGGGTTCCAGGCGGTCCAGGCCCTGTACGCGTTCGGCCGGGGTGGCCTGCTGGGCGTCGGTCTCGGGGCGGGCCTGCCGACCATCGGGGGCCGGCTGCCGGTCCCCGCGGTCCACACGGACTACCCGCTCGCGGCGCTGGGCGAAGAGTTGGGGCTGATCGGGCTGCTGGCGATCCTCGGGCTGTACCTCGTGCTGGTCATCCGCGGGCTCCGCATCGCCGCCGCGGCCCACGACGACTTCCGCGCGATCCTGGCCTCGGGGCTGGCGCTCGTGGTTGGCGTCCAGGCGTTCATCATCGCGGCCGGCAACCTCAAGCTGATCCCGCTCACCGGCATCACGCTGCCGCTGATCTCCTACGGCGGCTCGTCCCTGCTGGCCAACGCCATCGTCGTGGGGCTCCTGCTGGCCCTGTCCGATCGCGGCGCGGAGCCCCCGCCGCCCCCGCGCGCGCCCCGACGCGTCCTGGGCCGCCTGCGTCGTGGGGCGGCGTGACCTCGCCGGGGC
>CAYJOH010000436.1:0-2436 GCA_964371685.1 uncultured Anaerolineaceae bacterium | reverse complement strand
GGGGACATGACCGTTCCGCACTGGCCCGGCGCGGGTGCGGCGCTGTCGCGGCGCCCGATGGCTCGCCCCGGGTTCCGCACTGGCACGGCGCGCGTGCCGCGCTCACCCGGCGCGGGTGCCGCACTGGCCCGCCGCGGATGCCCGCCGCGCTGGGTCGCCGGCGCCACGCCGTGCCGGCGCTCATCATCCTCGCCGCGGTTGCCGCGCCCTTGCCGGGCCGCCGCCGCCACGCGGTGCCGACACCGCGCCGCGGCGCTCGCGCCGAGCGCGGACGAACGCTCCCGCGAGCGACGACCCCCGTGATGCGCGGGGCGTAATCACGGGGGGCGGTCGATTTCCTCGCGCCGCGTGCGGAAAGGGCGCCTCGCGCGAGCCTCAGGCCGCGGACCCGCGCACGGCGAGCACGGCCCGCACCGAGCCGAGCGTCCGGCCGGTCCGCGCCGCGCCGGTGCGCAGCCAGGACCCCACCGGCAGGCCGAGCACGAGCACCAGGCTGACCAGGATCAGGCCGGCTCCCGCGACGAGCTCGGGCCCGACGGGCTCCCCGAGCACCAGCGCGCCCCAGGCGATGCCGAACGCCGGGACGATGAACGTCACGGTGCTCGCGGCGGTCGGCGTGGTGCGCGACAGGACGCGGAAGAACACCGGCCAGGCGAGCGCGGTCGAGACGAGCGCGACGCCGACCAGCGCCACGACGCCGGTCGGCGACGGCGTCCCCGGTGCGCCCGACAGGACGGCGACCGGCAGCAGGACGATCGCGGCGGAGATCAGCTGGCCGGTCGCGAGCTCCACGCCGCCCACGTCGGGCAGGTTCCGGCGCACGAAGGTGCCGGCGACGGCGTACGAGACGGCGGCTCCGAGCGCCGCGGCGACTGCGAGCAGCGTCCCCGGGCCGAGGGGCAGCGGCGACCAGCCGACGAGCACGAGCACGGCCGTCATGCCGACCGCGATCCCGGCGACCACGCGTCGTGACAGCCGATGGCCGAGCGCCACCGCCCCGACCAGGGCGGTGAACAGCGGGGTCGACGCGTTGAGCAGCGCGCCGAAGGCGGTCGGCAGGGTGAGCGCAGCGAACGCGATCAGCGCAAACGGGATCGCCGCGAACGCCGCCCCGGTGAACACGATCGCGCCGATGCGACCGCGGAACGTGGCCCAGGCCCGGCGACCGAACAGTGCGGCCATGGCGACGGCCGCGAGGCCGATCCGTGCCTCGGCGGCCCACACCGGACCGACCTCGGGCGCGGCGATGCGGAAGGCGAGGAAGGCACCGCCCCACACCGCGCCCAGGAACAGCAGGGCGCCGAGATCGGCGATCGAGACGGAACGAGTGGGGGTGGGGACGGGCGTGGACATCGTCGAAGCGTGCCCGGCCGGTCCCGGCCCCTGAGTGGGCGCGGGTCGAGTCCGCGCTACGTCATTCGTCGCCGGCGGCCAGCCCGCGCAGGTCGTCCACGATCAGGCCGTCCACCCCGTACGCGTCGAGGATCGCGTTCGTGACGCGGCTCTCGGCCCGGCTCCACCACGCGAACACCCGCCGGCCCGCCGCGTGCGCGCCGCGGATCGAGTCCGGGCTGAGGAGCAGCATCTCGCCCATCGGGCAGACGTAGGCGGCATCGGCCGGCGGGGCGGAGAGGTCCAGCTGCCAGGGGCCGGTGATCCAGCAGGTGGCCGCCTCGGGGGCGATCTCGCGGAGCCGCACCAGCGTCCCGCCGTCGGCGGACTGGATGACCGCGTGGCCCAGGTAGTCGGCGGCCCGCAGGAGCTCGACCAGCCGCCCGGCCACCTCGGGATCCGCCGCCCCGTCCTTGACCTCCGGCATGACGCCAACGCCCGCCGAGGCCGCCAGCTCGACGACCTGCTCCACGGTGGGGACCCGGGCGCCGCCGCCGGCGTCGAGGGCCCGCACCGCCTCGAGCGTGAGCGATGACACCCGCCCGGCCCCGTCCGTCGTCCGGTCCACCGTCTCGTCGTGCATCACGACCAGCACCCCGTCGCGCGTGGTCCGGACGTCGAACTCAAGCCAGTCCGCGCCCGCATCGAGGGCTGCCCGGAAGGCCTCCAGCGTTCCCTCCGGGGCACCGCTCGTGGCGGGCGCGCCGCGGTGCGCGATGGCGGCCACCGGGCCGTCGGCCGGGACGTGCCGCACCCCGGCGACGCCGTACCAGGCCGCGACCGCGCCGCCCGCGGCGGCGAGCCCCAGCGCGAGCCGTCGCCGGCGCCGCACCAGCGAGCCGCGTCAGCCGACGAGCGTGGGCAGCACGGACCCGGCGCCCAGGTGCGCGTCGAGGCCCGTGCGCCGCAGCAGGTCGTCCAGGTCCGCGACCGTGCCCGGGTCCGCGGGCACCCCCGGCGCCCGCACGGTGGCATGGGCGATCGCCCCGCGCCGCTGGTAGACCAGCTTGCGGATCGGCAGGTTGAGCAGCGCCTGGTTCTCGA
>CAYJOH010000435.1:0-2449 GCA_964371685.1 uncultured Anaerolineaceae bacterium | reverse complement strand
TCGGATGGCAGCGCCTCGCCCCGGCCCGCCTCGTCGCGCGCCCGGCGCACCTCCGCCTCGAGCATCAGCTCCAGCGACACCAGCGGCGCGATCCGCTCGGTGGCGATCGTCTCGAGGTCGCCCGGCGGACGGTCGCCGAGGAGCACCAGCCAGCCCGCCGGCGCGGTCTCGCCCGGCGCGCCCGCGAGCGCGATCCGCCGGCCCACGCCCGCGGGCCGCGCGAGGTACGCCGCCCCGGCCGCGGCCGCCCCGGGCACGTCCGCCGGGGCGTGCACGGCCAGGGCGTCCGATCGCCGGCCCTCGAGGGCCACCGCCCGCTGCAGGAACCCGCCGATGGCCGCCACCAGTGCGTCGAGGCCGCGGCCGGCCATCGCGAGCCTCGCCAGGTCGCGCTCGAGCCCGGCCGCCTGCCGTTCCAGCTCCCCGCGCCGGTCCACGAGGAACCCGATCAGCCGCCGCTCCAGGGCCGCCGGGTCCGTGCCGTCCACGCGGAACGCCGGCAGGCCCGCCTCCGCGGCGGCCTTCCCGGCCGCCGCCAGGGCGTCGCCCGCCTCGGCCACGGGTTCGCCTCGAACGCCGCCGACCTCGGCCGCAGCAGCCGCGCCCTCGCCCGCGCCGGGCCGGGGCACCAGGAGCAGCCCCGCGGCGCCGCTCCGGGCGAGCGTCTGGACGAGATCCGTCACGTCGGCCGGGGCGGGCGCCACGACGCCCAGCGAGGTCGCCGGCACGATCACGACGTCGCCGGGCTCCAGCACGTCCAGCGCCGGCACCCGGGCCCGCAGCACGCGCACCCAGCCCACGTTCGGCGCGGCATCGACGGCGGGGACGCCCGCGCCCACGGACTCGGCGCCCGGCAGGAGCGCCTCGAGGATCTCGCGGAGCGTCGCCACGGGACGCGCCGCTCAGCCGGTGCCGCGGCGACGGGCCGCCACGAGGTCGTCCAGCAGCCCCCCGAACTCGCGGCCCACGTCCACGTAGCGGTCCGCGCGGAACACGAGCGCCAGCCGCCCCTCGCCGTCCAGCCGAGCCCATACCCGCCGACGGGGCATCCAGAACGTGATCACGAGGCCCGTGATCAGCAGCCCGAACGCGATCCACACCAGCCCCTGGCCCGGATCCCGCTTCGCGATCAGGAGCGTGAAGTCCGAGAACCCGCGCAGCTCCACGGAGAAGTCCGTCCCCTCCGACGTCGCGCTCTCCCCGCGCACCAGCGCCAGCGGAAGGAAGCCGATGACCTGCGGCGTGCCGTCGGCGTTGGTCCCCACGGCACGGTACGGCACCACGAGCATCACGCCGGTCCCGTCGGGCTGCCGCTGGAGGAGGAGCTGGAGCACGACATCCCGGCCCGGCACGGCGAACTCGGTGAATGGAAAGCCGCCCGCCTCGTCGGTCATCGGAATGGGTCCGGTCCACAGCACGCCGCCGGCCTCGTCGCGGATCGCCACGTCGGGCGCGGGCCCGAAGCCGTTCTGGTGGAACGTGTAGCCGCCCACCTCGAGCGGGTCATTGACCCGGATCGTCTTGTCGGCGATCTGCCGGCCGTCCCGGTACACCGCGAGGTGGGTCGTGAAGTCCGTCGGGTTGCCCGTCTCGAAGCCGGGCGCCTCGAAGCCCAGGTTGCGGACCAGCAGCAGGCCCGGCGTGCCGATCGGCTGCACCGTGAGCGACTCGCCCTCGGCGACGACCAGGCCCTGCTCGTCCCCGAACCGCGACGTCACCGCAGCCGCCACGAGGAACAGCACGAGGCCGGTGTGGGTGAGCAGCGTCGCGAGCTTCGTCCACCGGTTCCGGTCGCCGTACAGCCAGGTCACCCCGTCCGCGCCCTCGCGACGCACGGCGAACCGCCGGCGCCGGAGGGCGGCCTCGACCGTTGCCGCGTCCACCCCGGCCAGCAGCGCGCGATCCGGGAGCGCGGGGTCGAAGTAGGGGTCCGGCTGGACGACCCGGATCTCGGCGCCCTGGCGCCACAGGCGCGGCGTGCGGTCGATGGTGCAGGCGACGATCGAGATGATCAGGACCACGAGCCCGATGCTGAACCACGTGGAGCTGAACACCTGGAACAGCTGCAGCCGCTCCAGGGCGTCCACGACGCCCGTGCCCAGCACCGGGTCGTACTGCGCGTGGAGCCGGTTCATCTCGTTCGCGTAGTCGGTCGGCGAGCGGAAGGCGAACCCCGGCAGCTGGCGGAGGGTCATGCCCACGACCGCGAGCAGCGCGAGGGCGATGATCTGGAGCACCGCGAAGTCCACGGACGTGAGCAGGCTCCAGGCGGCGTTGCCGAGCCGGGCGGCGGGTCCGGGGAGGGGGCGCGCGGCCGGACGGCGCGCCGCGATGGTCGCGATCGCGGGCCTCCTACGCGAGGGTGGGCGCGTGCGTGGGCGCCGGCACCGGGGCGGGCGGGGGGGGCCCGGCGGGGCCGGCGGGCCCGGCGGCGGGCGCGCCGGGGGCC
>CAYJOH010000434.1:0-2451 GCA_964371685.1 uncultured Anaerolineaceae bacterium | reverse complement strand
GGCCCGCCTCGCCCAGGACGGCGCGATCGAGGCCTCCGTGGTCCCGACGGCGGTGCCTGCCGGATCGCCGTTCGGGCGCTGTGACGGCGTGCTCAACCGGGTCGAGGTCGACGCCGCGCCCGTGGGCCGGGTGGCGTTCGAGGGACCGGGCGCGGGCGGATCCGCGACGGCGTCAGCGGTGCTGGGCGATCTCGTCGCGATCGCGCGCGGCCTCGGGTCCACGTGGGCCGGCGCCGCGCCCGCGACCGAGCCCTCGCGGCTGGCCGTCCGCCCCGTGGCCGCCGAATGCGTGGCGGCGCCGTCGGGCGCCTGCTACCCGGTCGCGGACTGAGCGGCCGATGACCACGCCCAACCCGCCCCGCCCCGCCCTCGTCGAGCGCTACCGCGCGTTCCTCCCGGTCACCGACGCGACGCCGGTGGTGTCGCTCGGGGAGGGCGCCACGCCGCTGGTCCACGCCCGTCGCCTGGGGGAGTCGCTCGGCCTGCGCAGCCTGTTCCTCAAGATCGAGGGCCAGAACCCCACCGGCAGCTTCAAGGACCGGGGGATGGTGCTGGCGGTCGCGAAGGCGCTCGAGGACGGCGCGCGGAGCGTGATCTGCGCCTCGACCGGCAACACCTCGGCCTCGGCCGCCGCCTACGCCGCCGCCGCGGGCCTCGAGTGCGTGGTCGTGCTGCCGGCCGGCAAGATCGCGGTCGGCAAGCTGCTCCAGGCGCTGGTGTTCGGGGCCCGCGTGATCTCGGTCCGCGGCAACTTCGACGAGGCCCTGCGCGTCGTGCGCGCGCTGTCCGAGCAGGACGACCACCCGGTCACGCTCGTCAACTCCGTCAACCCGTTCCGGCTCGAGGGACAGAAGACCGCGGCGTTCGAGGTGTGCGACGACCTCGGCCGGGCGCCCGACGTGCTCGCGATCCCGGTCGGCAACGCGGGCAACATCAGCGCCTACTGGAGAGGCTTCCGCGAGTACCGCGACGCGGGCGCGGTCACATTGCTGCCGCGCATGTGGGGGTTCCAGGCCGCCGGCGCGGCGCCACTCGTCGCCGGGCACCCGATCGAGCACCCGGAGACCGTCGCGACCGCGATCCGGATCGGCAACCCGGCCTCGTGGTCGCTGGCGACGGCGGCCCGCGACGATTCCGGCGGGCGGATCTCGGCCGTCACGGACGACGAGATCCTCCACGCCCACCGCGAGCTGGCGCGACTCGAGGGCGTGTTCTGCGAGCCCTCCTCGGCGGCGTCGGTGGCGGGCGTGACGAAGGCGGCCCGGGCGGGCGAGCTGGACCCGGACGCGACCGTCGTGTGCGTGCTGACCGGCAACGGGCTCAAGGACCCGACCACCGCGGAGGCGGGGCTGACGGTCGACGTGGTCGAGGCGGAGCCCACGATCGCGGGCGTTGCCCGGGCGCTCGGGTGGGCCTGAGCGTGGCCGGCGGCTGGGCAGGGATCGTCGGGCGGCGGCTCGTGATCGAGGTGCCGGCGTCGTCGGCCAACCTGGGCGCGGGCTACGACTGCCTGGGCCTCGCGCTGGAGCTCACGAACCGGGTCACGGTCGAGGCGGTGGACGGCGACGGGTCCGTAGCGCTCGAGGTGACCGGCGAGGGTGCGGGGGAGCTGCCGGCGACCCGGTCGAACCGGTTCGTGGCGGGCCTCGAGGGCGCGCTCGAGGCGGTGCTGGGGCCGCGGCCGCCGTCGATCGGCTGGCGGGTCGCGATGGACAACCGGATCCCCCTGTCGCGGGGTCTCGGCTCGTCCGCGGCGGCGACGGTCGGCGGCGTGGTGGCGGGCAATGCGCTCGCCGGCGACACGCTGGCCGTGGACGCGCTGCTCCGGATCGCGACCTCGATCGAGACCCACCCCGACAACGCGGCGGCCGTGCTGCTGGGCGGGTTCGTCGTGTCGGCGCACCTGGGCGACCGCGTGGAGGCGGTCCGGTTCGATGCCCCGGCGGGGTTGCGGGCGGTGCTGTTCATCCCCGAGCGGCGCCTGTCCACCGAGGACATGCGCCGCGTGCTGCCGGCCGAGGTGCCGCTGCGGGACGCGGTGGGGAACCTGGGCCGGGTCGCGATCGGCGTGGCGGGGATCGCGTCGGGCCGGTGGGAGCTGCTCGCGGACCTGACCGTGGACAGGATCCACGAGCCGTACCGGTCCGTCGCCTACCCGGAGCTGCCGCGGCTGACCGGGGCGGCGCGCGCCGCGGGCGCGCTGGGGGCGTTCCTGTCCGGCGCGGGGTCCACGGTGCTCGCCTTCGTGCCCCCGGGCGCGGACCCGGAGCCCGTCCGGGCGGCCCTCGCCGCCGCGGCCGCCGGGGCCGGCCTCCCCGGCCGGAGCGCGATCGTGGCGCCACGCAACCGGGGCCCGGAGGTCGTCTCGGGCTGACCTCGGTCAGTCGATGACGACGGGCACCTCGACCCGCGGCACGGGCGTGCCGTCCGGCACGGAGGGGTCCGGCTCCG
>CAYJOH010000433.1:2183-2459 GCA_964371685.1 uncultured Anaerolineaceae bacterium | reverse complement strand
GTGCGTCACCCGCCTCAAGGAGCTGGCCGCCCTCGACATCGACCGGATCACCTTCGCCCTGCTCTCCGGCGGCCGCAAGCGACGCCTGCAGCAGCTGGCCGACGAGATCATCCCGGCCGTCAACGCCTGAGAGCAGAGGAGACCGCGATGACCCAGGAGAAGACCGACGAGCGCAGGGTCGCCGTCGTCACCGCCGCCGCCGGCGCCGGGGTAGGCGCCGCGCATAAACCCCGGCTGGCCGCGGGCGGCCTCGCCCTCGGCCTCACCCACCCACAC
>CAYJOH010000433.1:289-2173 GCA_964371685.1 uncultured Anaerolineaceae bacterium | reverse complement strand
CGACCACGGCCGCCCCTTCCTCGGCCTGCAGCTGGACGTCACCAACCCCGTCGCGATCGAGCAGTGCATCGATCGAGTGGTCGGGGAGCGCGGCCGGATCGACGTACTGGTCAACAACGCCGGCTGGTCGAAGATCGAGCCCGTCTCGGAGATGTCGCTTGAGACCTGGCGCCGCTGCCTCGACGTCGACCTGACCGGCACGTTCCGCCCCCGAAACCAGACGACCACGCCGCCGGGCACCCGCCTGCCGCTGTCCGGCCAGCCGCCGCTGCGCCACGACCGGTCCGCCCCGGAGCTCCGCGCCTCCCAGCCATCGGGGCCGCTGGAGTACGGCCGGCGGGCCGGGCACGTGGTCCCGGAGCCGCCCTCGCTGGGCGACGCCCTCGAGCTCGAGGTCGGCTTCGGCAAGTTCCACGGGCACACCCTGGGCGAGATCGCTTCCTTCGAGCCCTCGTACATCGACTGGCTCGCCGGCACCGTGACCCGGGACCCGGAGCTGGCGATGGCCTCGCGCGTGATCCGCGACGAGCTGGACCGGCGCGGGATCCGGCGCGTGCACCGCGAGCCGCGGCCGGGCTGGCGCTCGAACCCGTTCGGCTAGGTCCGCCGGGCGCCGGGTGGAGCCCACGCGACCCGCAGGCCCCGATACATGAACGCGCCCCCGGCGTGATCGCCGGAGGCGCGGAGATGACATCGTATGAGTGCTGCCGCCCCACGTCCGGGCCTGCTGGCCGGTTGCTCCGTGGTTACTCGGCTCGTGACCCGGGACACGGAACCCCCGGGCCGTCGAGCGTCCCCGACGGCCGGGTCGTCCGGCCCCCGATCCGTGGCCGACGCCCCAGGTGGTCCCCGGTTCGTCGTGGGGTCGGCGCGTATCGAACGCGGACCACACCGTACGACCGCCCGCCGCCAAAGGCAATGACCGTCAGGTCCCGGGGCGATGCCGGGCGATGGTCAGGCGCACGCTGGCACCGCCCGGACCATCGGGCCAGCCGTGGTTGCGACCATCAGATGCCGCACCCGGGGCCGCCGATCGGAGGCTCGCGGCACGCCCCGGTGATCGCCGGTACGCTCAGGCCATGCCCCGTCACCCTCGCCTCCGGCCGATCGCCGGCGTGCTCCTCGCCGCCCTCCTGGGCGCGGCCGTCGCCGCCTGCGGCGGCTCGAGCATCCCGGTCGTCTCGTTCGACCCGGCGAGCGCGTGCACCACCGATGGCCGCATGGCTGGCGCCTACCCGGACCTCGAGGCGGCGCTCCCGGCCGGGTACGCCGGAGCGCCCCCGGTGAGCGTCGATTCGGGACGCAACTGCACGCCCGACGCGCTCGGGACGCTGGCCGCCGCCGGCATCGACGAGATGCGCTTCGCCGGTGCCACGTGGGACCTCGGCGGGGGCAC
Source organism: uncultured Anaerolineaceae bacterium (assembly GCA_964371685.1). Taxonomy (GTDB): domain Bacteria; phylum Chloroflexota; class Limnocylindria; order Limnocylindrales; family CSP1-4; genus CAIXZV01. Next base: position 777 of record CAYJOH010000433.1, on the reverse strand, counting down.
GGCGCTCACGGTGGCGGCGTTCGAGGCGGACGGGCTCACGCCGGCCCTGATGATCGAGTTCTACGAGACGACCGCGCGCGCCAACCGCAAGACCGAGAAGCTCGTCACGGCGGACGTCACGGTGGGCGGGCGAGCCGGCCGCCGGCTCGACGTCCTGCAGAGCGACGGCACCGGCCAGACGATCGTCGCCTGGCCGTCGGGCGTGGACGGGCGGGTCAGCGTGCTGCTCGCCGCGGACCTCGGGGACACGAGGGTCCTCGAGGCGCTCGAGGCGTTCGCCGCGCCCTGAGCGACGACCGCCGTCTGCTAGAGTCCCGGCCATGAGCGACCGTCCCGACGCCTGGGCCGAGCGACGGCGAGCCTGGCGGGTGGAGCGCCTCGCCCCCTCGCTCGAGCGCCTCACCGAACGGCGTCCGCGCTTCTCCACGCTGGGTGACCTGCCGGTCGAGGGCCCATACGCCCCGGGGGCATGGGCGGCCGGCCCGCCC
>CAYJOH010000433.1:0-279 GCA_964371685.1 uncultured Anaerolineaceae bacterium | reverse complement strand
GCCCGTGGGACTGGGCGGGCGTCGAGCCGGACGGCGAGCCCGGCGGGGAGCCGCCGGGGCCCGGCGGGCCCACCGCCGTCGACCACCGGGGCGATCCCCTCCGCGACGGCGCCGGCCGGTACGCGGATGCCGACCCCCTGCGCGACATCGGCCTGCCCGGCGAGCCGCCGTTCACCCGCGGCGTCCACCCGACGGGGTACCGGAGCCGCCCGTGGACGATGCGGATGTTCGCGGGCTTCGGCAGCGCGGAGGACACCAACGCCCGGTTCCGCCAGCTGC
>CAYJOH010000432.1:0-2459 GCA_964371685.1 uncultured Anaerolineaceae bacterium | reverse complement strand
TGCCTGCACCCGGCGGCCCTTTTTGCCTTGGGGCCCCGGGGGGGGGGGGCCGTGCGCCCCCCCCCCGCCGTCACGCATCTGGCACGAGGACACGGGTGCCGCGATTCATCATCCGCCGCCTGCTGCTGAGCATCCCCGTCCTGTTCGGGGCTGTCCTGCTCGTGTTCATCCTGGCGCGCGTCATCCCCGGCGATCCGTGCATCGCGACCTATGGCGAGAAGGCGACCGAGGCGATCTGCGACGCCTTCAACACCCGTTACGGGCTGGACCGGCCGCTGTTCGAGCAGTTCGTGGTCTACCTGCAGACGCTCGCCAGCGGCGATCTCGGATACTCCATCCGGTTCGGGCGACCGGTCGCCGACATCATCATCGAGCGCCTGCCGGTGACGGTGGAGCTGACGGTCGCCGCGATGCTGTTCGCCACCGTGGCCGGCGTCACGCTCGGACTGATCTCGGCGGTCCGGCGCAACTCACCGATCGACGTCGGGACGATGATCGTGGCGAACCTGGGCGTGTCGATCCCGGTGTTCGTGCTGGGGCTGTTCCTCGCCTACCTGTTCGCCGTCCTGCTCAAGGACACGCCGCTGGTCCTGCCGCCATCCGGCCGGCTGTCGCCCGGCCTCACGCTGCCGCCGCTTGCCACGGCCTGGGGTCTCGAGGACCTTGCGGGCCCTCCCCGGGTGCTGCTGGACTTCTTCTCGAACATGCACACGTTCAACGCCCTCGTGACCGGGCACTGGACCGTGCTCGGCGACGCGCTGCGTCACCTGATCCTGCCCGCGATCGCGGTCGGGACCATTCCCCTGGCGATCATCGCGCGCATGACCCGCTCGAGCCTGCTCGAGGTGCTGGGCCTGGAGTTCGTGCGCACGGCCCGAGCCAAGGGCGTTCGCGAGCGAGGCGTGGTGCTGCGGCACGGCCTCCGCAACGCGATGCTGCCGGTCGTCACGGTCATCGGCCTGTCGCTCGGGGCGCTCCTCTCGGGCGCGGTGCTGACGGAGACGATCTTCGGACTGACGGGGATGGGGCGCACGCTGTTCGAGTCGATCAACAGCCGGGACTACAGCATCATCCAGGGGGCGACGCTGCTGGTCGCCGTCTTCTACATCACCGTGAACCTCCTGGTCGACGTCCTCTACGCATTCCTCGACCCGCGGGTCCGACTGACGTGAGACCCCGATGACCGCCACGGTCGAATCGCGTCCCGAGGTGCCCGTCGATGTCGCGGGCAAGGGCAGCTCGCTCGGCCGGGACACGCTGCGCAACATCCTGCGCCAGCGGTCCGCGGTCGTGGGCCTGATGATGATCATCGCCCTCGTGCTCATCGCCGTGTTCGCCGACGTCGTCGCCTCGTACCCGCCGATCCTCTCGATGCTCGACACCGATGAGGTCGGCGTCCGCCGCGGCATGCCGCCGTGCGTGCACCTGCTCGGCTGCCCGACGGACCAGCCACAGCACCTGATGGGTCTCGATTCGAACCTGCGCGACGAGTTCAGCCGGGTCGTGCACGGCGCGCGGATCTCGCTGGTCATCGGGTTCGTCACGGTCGGCTTCGCGATCCTCACGGGCATGCTGCTGGGCGCCATCGCCGGGTTCGTGGGAAGCGCGACCGACAACATCATCATGCGGCTCCTCGACGTGGTCCTGGCGTTCCCTGCCCTGATCCTCGCGATCGCCATCGTCACCGTCCTCGGCAGCGGCCTGTACCAGGCGATGCTGGCGATCGGCATCGTCTCGATCCCGGTCTACGCGCGCGTGATGCGCGCCGCCGTGCTCTCGGTGCGCGAATCGGACTTCGTGACCGCATCGCGGGCCCTGGGCGAATCGTCGTTCGGGATCCTGACCCGGCGGATCCTGCCGAACGCGTTGACCCCGCTCATCGTCGCCGGCACGCTCGGCATCGGCGGCGCGATCGTCGAGGTGGCGGCGCTCTCGTTCCTGGGCCTCGGGGCGCAGCAGCCGGAAGCCGAGTGGGGATCGATGATCGGGTTCGACTACAACCTGTTCTTCTCGGCACCCCACCTGATCTTCTTCCCGGGGTTCGCGATCACGTTGACCGTGCTCGGCTTCAACCTCCTCGGGGACGGGATCCGCGACGCCCTCGACCCGAGGCTCAACCGATGACCGGCGGCCATCCCGCCCCGTCGCCCATGGACCGCGGCCTGGGCGTGAGCCTGGACGAGACGGTCGTGGAGGAGATCCTCCCGCCGTCGGAGCGCCGGGGCCCCCAACTGCGAGGGGAGCGCCTGCTCGACGTGCGGGGCCTGCGGACCTCGTTCTTCACGCGCGATGGGATCGTTCGCGCCGTGGACGGCATCGACTTCCACGTCGATCGCGGCGAGATCATGGGCCTGGTCGGCGAATCCGGCTGCGGCAAGAGCGTGACCAGCCTGTCGATCATGCGCCTGATCGCTGCCCCGGGCCGGATCGAGGCTGGCGAGGTCGTGTTCGACGGCCAG
>CAYJOH010000431.1:0-2467 GCA_964371685.1 uncultured Anaerolineaceae bacterium | reverse complement strand
CGCGTCGCGTCGCCCTCGCGCAGCGGCGGCAGCGTGCGCTCGGCCTCCTCGGCCGCGTCGTCGACGCCCTCCGTGTAGACCCGGGCGAAGCCGTCGAACAGCGTCCGTGTGGCCGACGCGCGCAGGCGGTACTCGCCGGCGGTCAGCTCCACGGTCGTCGTCTCGAGCGCCTTGGGCGCCATCTGCGACGCGAGCGCGCGCTGCCAGATCAGGCGGTAGAGCTTGAGCTCCTCGGTCTTGAGGTGCGCGCGCATCGAGTCCGGGTCCCGCCGGAACGAGGTCGGCCGGATCGACTCGTGCGCCTCCTTGGCGCCCTTCGCCTTCGTCTTGTAGACCCGGCCCTTGCCGGTGCCGTATCGCTCCCCGAAGCGGTCCCGGATCACGGCCTGGGCCTCCGCCATCGCCACGCCCGCGATCGCCGTCGAGTCCGTCCGCATGTACGTGATCAGGCCGACGTGCCCGTCCGGGGTGTCCACGCCCTCGTACAGCCGCTGCGCGATCGACATCGTGCGCTTGGGGCTGAAGCCGAGCTTGCGGCTCGCCTCCTGCTGAAGGGTGCTGGTCGTGAACGGCGGCGCCGGGGTGCGCTTCGAGGGCCGGGTCGCGACCGAGTCCACGACCGGTCGCAGGGCACGCAGCGCGGCCGCGTGGTGCCGCGCCGTGTCCCCGTCGCCGAGGTCGAGCGGCTTGCCGGCGATCCGCACGACGTCCGCCGTGAACTGGGCGCCGTCCGGGGCCGCCAGCAGCGCCTCGAGGGTCCAGTACTCGCGGGTCACGAATGCGCGGATCTCGCGCTCGCGCTCCACGACCAGCCGCACGGCTACAGACTGCACCCGCCCCGCCGACAGGCCGCCGCGGACCTTGCGCGACAGGAGCGGGCTCAGCGTGTAGCCCACCAGGCGGTCCACGATCCGGCGCGCCTGCTGCGCGTCCACGAGGTCGTGGTCGATCTCGCGCGGGCTGGCGAACGCCTCGCGGATCGCCCCCTCGGTGATCTCGCTGAAGGTCACCCGGCGCGCCTTGGACGCCGGGACGTTCGCCGCCTCCGCCACGTGCCAGGCGATCGCCTCGCCCTCGCGGTCGAGGTCCGTCGCGAGGTACACCGCGTCCGCCGTGCGGGCCGCCTTCTCGATCGCGGACACCTGCTTGCGGCGGTCGTCGGTCACGACGTACTGGGGCGCGAAGTCGTGATCGACGTCCACGCCGAACTTGCCCTTGCCCGGGTTCTCCGGCAGGTCGCGGACGTGGCCGTACGAGGCGAGGACCTGGTAGTCCCCGCCGAGGTAGCGCTCGATCGTCCGCGCCTTGGCGGGCGACTCCACGATCACGAGGTGCTTGGGCATGGCGGCCGGGAGTGTAGCACCGGCCTCCTTGCGCGCCGCTTACCCGGCACCGGCCTCAGATGTCGCGAATCCGCTGGAGGAAGCCCTCGTCGATCTCGAGGTCGAGGTCCCCGTCCGCGTCGGCGTCGTCGTCCGGGCCGGCGAGCGGGGCGGGCAGGCGCAGCGTGGCCAGCTCGCCGAGGTCGTCCGTTTCGGCGCCCGTCGAGCCGTCGGCGCGGGCCGGCGTCGCGGGGCCGCTCGCCGCCACGGCGCGGGCGTCGAAGGCGCCCTCCGGGATCTCGATGAACCGGATCACGTGGTAGGGGAAGAAGAACGTCGCGCCCGTCTGGTCGATGAACACCGGCCGCTTGCCGTCCATCATCCGGACGTTCGTGCACAGCAGGCCGGCGTCGGCGGCGGTGGGGATGGTGTACAGGTCGGCGAGCAGCGGCTGCTCGTTCTCGACATGGATGCAGACGTTTCGGATCACGTGGGCATCCTCGCGCCCGGACCCGCCTGCGTCACCCGCCCGATGGTCCCGTCCCGTTCGGGAACCGGATGGGTCAGGGGTGGTAGAAGTCCACCACCAGGCGCACCCGGCCGCCCGAGACCCAGACCCCGATCCCCGCGCGGTCGTAGTCGGGGTTCATCATGTTCCGGTAGTGGCCGCCGTTGTACGGCTTCTCGCTCTGGAAGTAGCGGTGCGACCCGAGCACCGCCGAGTACGGGTTGCCGGAGCGGCAGCCGAGGTTCTCGGCCCAGCGGTAGCTGGTGTAGCCGGCGCGGCGGAGCCGGTCGCCCGGGTTGCCGCCGATGAAGTGGCTGCAGTCGCCGCGGGTCGCCAGCAGCTTGGCGTACGGGCGGGAGACCTCGTTGCTGATGCCTGGGCTGAGCGAGAGGGCCGCGACGTTGCGCCCGCCCGGCGAGGAGCAGTTGCCCTCGGACGTCACCCAGCCACCGGTGCGGGTGCAGTTCATGAGCTGCAGGTAGTACGACTCGACGCCCCGCCAGCTGCCCGACACGGCGCCGCCGCCGCCGGACTTGCTGATCGGCCGGGTCGTGGGCTTGGCGACGGTCGGCTTGGGGCGGGGCTTGGGCTTGGGCTCCACGACGAAGGTGCCGGTCGCGGCCGCCGCGAGCGCGAC
>CAYJOH010000430.1:0-2475 GCA_964371685.1 uncultured Anaerolineaceae bacterium | reverse complement strand
CCCCACGACCCCCGCCCAGGCAAGGGAAGCGGCGGACCTCGCCCGCCGCCACGGGGCGCAGGCGACCCTGGCCGAGGCCATCGCGCGCGGCGCCGACCTCGAGCGGGCTGTCTGCCGGAGCGTGGCCGAGCTGGCCGAGAGCCGCGACTGGGGCGACTGGAACGCCGCCTGGTCGCTCGCCGAGGGCGTCGGGCGCTGGCCGTGGGCGGGGGCGGGCGGCCGGGGGGGGCGGCGGCCGCGGCCATGGGCCACGCGACTCTGCTGCACCGGCGCCGTCAGTTCGCGCGGGCCTGGGACCGGCTGCGCGACCTCGACGACGACACGCTGGCGCGGTACCTGCCCGTGGAGGCGGTCGACGGGGCCCTGTCGTCGGCGTCCCCCGAGGCCCGGCAGCGGGCCCTCGCCATCGGTGGCCTGACCGGCGGCATGGACGCGCCGGCGCTCGTGGACCTGGCGGGACGCTTCCTGGCGTTCGGGGAGCGGCAGCGCGCGGCGGACCTCATCCGCGAGCTGCACCGGCGCTCGCCCGGGGACCTCGATGACCGCCGGCGCCACGCGTGGGCCGTGATCGAGCGACGGCTGGAGCCGCGGCCCGTGCCGGTCCCGGCCGGGTCGGTGCCGGTGGGCATCCTGACCTACCAGACGCCGGACCATGCCCTGACCTCGGGCAACGTGGGCGACTACATCCAGACCCTGGCCATGATCGGCAACCTCGCCCGCCATGGCGGCGTGGCGTACTCGGGCGACGAGGGGCTCGGGGCCCTCATGGCGGACCTGCAGGCGCGGGTGCGGCCGGACCTGCGGCTGCCCGACGTGACCGGCTCGGTGCACCTGGTGCCGGTCGATCGCGACTTCAGCAGCATGAGCGACGTGCCCGACGGCACCTGGATGATCGCGTTCGGGTGGCACATGCACCCGCTGTTCGACCTCCGCTACGACTTCCCGTACCACCCGAGCATCCGGCCGCTGTTCGTCTCCTTCCACGTCAATCGGCTCGACATGCTGACCGACGAGGCGATGGCCTACCTGCGCCGCCACGGGCCGGTGGGCTGCCGGGACTGGAACACGGTGTTCCTGCTGCTCAGCGCCGGCATCGACGCGTTCTTCTCCGGCTGCCTCACGACGACGGTCGACGCGCTGTTCCCGGCCCGCGACGCCGCCTACCGCGGCGGCGGTGCGACCGGCCTGATCGACGTCCCGCCCCGGCGCGCGGACGGTGCCCGGAACGTGCGCACGTTCAGCCACCAGGCCGAGGCGTACCGCGGCCTGCCGGTGACCGGGGGGCTGCGCGCCGCCAGCGACACCCTCGCCGGCTACCAGCGCGACCTCGATCGGGCGGTCACCGGCCGGCTCCACGCCTACCTGCCCCTCACGGCGCTGGGCGTCCCCGTCGAGTTCACGCCCGGCAGCCCCGGCGACGTCCGGTTCGCGGGGCTGGTGGGGTTGCGTCCCGGGGACCCGGCGCTCGAGGCGATGCGCGGGGGCATCCGGGACCTGGTCGCGGCCGCATTCGCGAAGGTGGTCACGGGAGCGCCGGAGGACGAGGTCTACGGCCTGTGGCGGGACCTGACCCGGGACCGGGTGGCCGAGGCCAGGGCCCGGTTCGCGGCGCCCGCGGTGGACACACCGACCACCATCGACGTGGATGCGGCCGTCGCCTCGAGCCGTGCCGGCAGCCGGCGGTTCGGCCCGCACGAGGCCGTCGATCCCGAGACGGTGACCGACATCGTGGTCGCCTTCGACCAGAACCTGACCCTCCCGGCGGCGGTCCTGGTCGAGTCACTGGTCGCGAACGCGTCTGGCCCGCTCCGGCTGTGGATCCTGGGCCGTGGCCTCGGCCACGCCTACGAGGAGTGGCTGGGCGCCGCATTCCCGAGCCTCCCGATGACCTTCCTGCCCTGCGACGGGATCAGGTACGAGGCGGCCGGCCCCAGGCGCCGGATCCCGAAGCGGATCACGGTCTCCACGATGGACCGGCTCCTCCTCCCCGTGCTGCTCCCGGATGTCCACCGGGTGGTCTACGTCGACACCGACACGCTCGTGCTCGACGACATCTGCCGCCTCGCGGCGACCGATCTCGGCGGCCGGGCCATCGCGGCCTGCGACTCCAACGTGAGCGAGGCCAGCGAGTGGCAGCGCGCCGGCCTGCGGCTGGACGAGCCGGCGGCGACCGAGCTGCGCCGGCGCATGGGCGCCGAGCACGGATACGGTCACGCCGCGCTCAACGCGGGCGTGCTGGTCATGGACCTGGACCGGATGCGCCGCGACGACTTCACGCGCCGGTACCTCGGGCTCGGCGAGCGCTTCGGGCTCCACGACCAGGACACGATGCTCGCGTACGTCGGGCCGGACCGGGCCGTCCTCGATCCCCGCTGGAACGCGATGCCGGTCCTCCGGGACGTTCCGGACCCGAGCCTCATCCACTGGGCGAGCTTCCCCAAGCCCTGGGACCCGCCGATCAGCCACGCCCAGGAC
>CAYJOH010000429.1:0-2486 GCA_964371685.1 uncultured Anaerolineaceae bacterium | reverse complement strand
CGCGCGGGCTGCCGCCGAGGTCGACGTCGCGGTGCTCGCGCGTCGCGCGGACGACTGCCACGACGTACGCCTCGACCTCGTCCGCCACGCGGACGGTCCGGACGCGGTCGCGGACGGCGAGCAGGCGGCCGCGGTCGATGACCGGCTCGATGGTGTCCAGCGGATCCGCCGCGTCCTGGTGGCGACGTGCGATCCGGCGCTCGCCCGCGTCGTCCGGGTAGCCGATCCGGGCACGGAGCAGGAAGCGGTCCAGCTGCGCCTGCGGCAGGGCGAACGTCCCCTCGAACTCGACCGGGTTCTGGGTCGCCAGGACCACGAACGGGTCCGGCAGGCGGTGGGTGGTGCCCTCGATCGAGACCTGGCGCTCCTGCATCGCCTCGAGCAGGGCGCTCTGCGTCCGCGGCGTCGCCCGGTTGACCTCGTCGACCAGCAGGATGTTCGTGAACACCGGGCCCGGGACGAAGCGGAGGCCGGCGGGCTCGAACAGGCTGGCGCCGGTCACGTCGCTGGGCAGCAGGTCCGGCGTGCCCTGGATCCGGGCGGTCGCCAGGTCGAGGGCTCGGGCGATCGCCCTGGCGAGCAGGGTCTTGCCGGTGCCCGGGACGTCCTCGAGCAGCACGTGGCCGTCGGCGAGCAGCGCGATCGTGACCAGCCGGACGGTCTCGTCGCCGCCCACCACCGCGCGGCCGATCGCCCGGCGCAGGTCGTCCCACAGCCGGCGACCGGCCACGTCGATGGCGACCCCGTCGGCGGGCGCGGGCGCGATGTCGGCCATGCGGGCTGGTCCTCCGTCGGGCGTGGCTGTACCGCCACTCGTGGAAGCCTACTCGTCGCGCCCCGAATCGGGTTCCGGCCCGGCTCGGGGGCAGGCTCCCGCCGTCAGCTGGCGAGCCGCCCCGTGAGGAGGTAGGCCGGGCGCGGTCCCTTCCCCTTGAGCTCGATCTCGCCGCGGGTCTCGAACGCGTAGCGACCCTTGAGCCGCCCGTAGGCCGCCTCGCCGACCTGGATCTGGCCCGCGACGCCGTGTGACTCCATCCGGCTGGCGGTGTTGACCGTGTCGCCCCACAGGTCGTAGATGAACTTCTGGCGACCGATGACGCCGGCGATCACCGGACCGCTCTCGATGCCGATGCGGATCGCGAGGTCGGCCCCGAACAGCCCGCACAGGGCGACGAAGACATCGCGCATCTCGAGCGCCATGTCGGCCATCGCCTCCGCATGGTCCGACCTCGGCTCGGGGAGCCCGGCGGCGACCATGTACGCATCGCCGATGGTCTTGATCTTCTCCACGCCGTGGCGCGCCGCCAGGGCGTCGAATTCGCTGAACACCTGGTCCAGGACCCCGACCACGCGCGCGGCGTCCGTCCGCTCCGCGAACGGCGTGAAGTCCACGATGTCGGCGAACAGGACCGTCACCTCGTCGTGTGCGTCGGCGATGACGTCCGGCGAGCGCTTGAGCCGGTCCGCGATGGAGCGCGGCAGCACGTTGAGCAGCAGCCCCTCTGACCGGGCGAACGCGGCGTCACGTGCCCGGACCGCGTACTGGAGCATGACGTACACGGCCAGCGACACGCCCGTCACGTTGAGCACGAAGAACGCGGTGCGCACCGCGTCCGGGATCGGCGCCGGGTCCTGCGCGAGCGCGGGGTCAAGGAGGCCCGACGCCACCGTGAGCACCAGGAAGGCGACGAACCACGGGATCGACGCACTGGCCGTGAAGAAGAACAGCGTGCCGACCGCCGCACACATCGCCCACAGGCTGACCGCGGACGACGCGACGTAGCCGCCGAGCGACCACTGGAGCAGGAACGGGAGGACGGTGATCATCGCGGCCTGGCTGGTGCGGAAGAAGCGGTAGCTCCTGGTCCGCGCGAAGACCACGATGCTCGCGACGGTGGCCAGCTGGTACGCGAGGGGGATCGCGGCAGACCGGGGCAGGCCCAGCGCCCAGTAGGTCGCAACCCACACGACCGAGAGCACGGTGATGACGGTCGCCACGACGGTGAGCGTCGCCTTCTGGGCCTGTACGTCCTCCGGGTCGCTCTCGAGCACGCCGAGGAACGCGAGCCAGTGCAGCAGGCGGGCGAGCGACGAGGCGGGGCGCACGGACCGCAGTATGGCCCGTGGGTCCACGGCTGGAGCGATCGACTGAGCGAGCCCTCAGGCGCCGAACCGGGCGGCGAGCCGCTCCTGCTCGAAGGCCGCCTTGCTGGCCGCGGACCGCGCCGCGCGCGCCTATCTCGGCGAGCCCATGGAGGCCGTGAGCCGCGCCGAGCTGATCGAGCGCGTGACCGCGGGGACGGCCGTCGTCGTCGACCTGCGACCCCGCGAGGAGTATGTCGCGGGCCACGTCGTGGGCGCGATCTCGATCCCGCTCCCCGAGCTCGAGGCGCGCCTGGCCGACCTGCCCGCGGACATCGAGATCGTGGCGTACTGCCGCGGCCCGTACTGCGCGATGGCGACCCAGGGCGTCGCGCTGCTCCGCC
>CAYJOH010000428.1:0-2492 GCA_964371685.1 uncultured Anaerolineaceae bacterium | reverse complement strand
GTGTTCGTCATCGGCACCTTCAACGGCTGGGCGACCGACCGCACGCCGCTCGCCCGCGACGGCGGCGGCACGTCCGGGACCTGGTCCGCCGATGTCGAGGGCGTGGAGCCGGGGGCGGAGTACAAGTTCACGATCCGGACCCCGCACGGCGACCTGTCGCGCATCGACCCGTACGCCCGCCACATGACGAGCTCGGTGGGGAACGGCATCGTCTACGACCCCGACGCCTTCGACTGGGGCGGCGACACGTTCCAGGCGCCCTCCTGGGACGACCTCGTGATCTACGAGCTCCACGTCGGGACGTTCACGGCGACCGAGGACCTGCGTGGCACGTTCGACGCCGCGCGGCGCCGCCTGTCCTACCTTCGCGAGCTCGGCGTGTCGGCCGTCCAGGTCATGCCGCCGTTCGAGTTCGCGGGCGACATCTCGTGGGGCTACAACCCGTCGCACCTGTTCGCGATCGAGTCCGGGTACGGGGGACCGGACGCGTTCAAGCGGTTCATCCGCGACGCCCACGCCAACGGCATCGCGGTGATCGTGGACGTGGTGTTCAACCACCTCGGCCCGTCCGACCTCGACCTGTGGCGCTTCGACGGCTGGGCCGACGGCGACGGTGGCGGGATCTACGTCTACAACGACCGCCGGGCCGTCACGCCCTGGGGCGCGACGCGCCCCGACTACGGCCGCGGCGAGGTGCGCACCTTCCTGCGCGACAGCGCCCTCACCTGGCTCGAGGAGTTCCGGTGCGACGGGCTGCGCTTCGACTCCACGCTCTACGTCCGCACCGTGGACGGCAACCCGGACGACCCTCGGTCGACGCTCGCGGACGGCTGGTCGCTGCTGGCCTGGATCAACGACGAGGTCCGTGCCATCCACCCGTGGAAGCTCACGATCGCGGAGGACCTCCAGGACGATCCCGCGCTGGTGGCACCCACGCCGAACGGCGGGGCCGGCTTCGGCGCCCAGTGGGACGCCGGGTTCATCCGCCGCCTGCGCCCGGCGCTGGAGGCGCACGACGACGCGGAACGGGATCTGGACGCCGTCGTGGAGGCGATCCGGGGCGAGGGGCGGGGTGCCGCCCTGAGCCGCGTGATCTACACGGAGTCACATGACGACGTCGCCAATGGCCGGGTCCGCGTGCCCGAGGCGATCCACCCCGGGGACGCCGACTCGTGGTGGGCGAAGAAGCGGGCCAACCTGGGCTCGGCGATCGTGCTCACCGCCCCCGGCATCCCGATGCTGTTCATGGGACAGGAGCTGCTCGAGGACGGCTGGTTCGACGACACCGTGGGCCTCGACTGGGCGAAGGAGAGCGCCTACCGGGGGGTCCTCCGCCTGCACCGAGACCTGATCGCCCTGCGGCGCGCCCGCGACGGAGCCACCCGCGGCCTGCGCGGCTCCAACATCGCGATCCTGCGCGCCGACCCGGAGTCGAAGGTCCTCGCGTTCCACCGCTGGATGGACGGCGGGCCCCACGACGACACGGTGGTCGTGGCCAACTTCGGCGTGGAGACCGTGAGCGACCTTCGGATCGGCCTGCCGGCGCGTGGCCGCTGGAACGTGCGCTTCAACTCCGACTCGCCGGTGTACGCGCCGGACTTCGGCGGCCACGATGCCTTCGACCTGGACGCGGATGGCAAGCCGATGGACGGCTGTGGCCAGAGCGGCCTGGTGGCGGTCGGGCCGTACAGCGTGGTGGTGCTGTCCCGGGAACCGTAGGCCGCGGCGCCGCGTCCACGGCGGCCCGGGCGGCGACGCCCGATGCTGCCGCGTCCTCCCGGTCCTCCGTTTACGCAACACCCTGTTGCGGCGCCTCGCCGGGGATGGGACGATCCCGGCCGAGGAGCGGCCCGAACGGCCCTTGCACGTCCAGCGGCGTGCGCGGAGAGTCCGGGGCGAGGCCAGCCGGCGCGGCGGCGTCCAGCGTCGTCGATGCGATCGGTCGTGGGGGCGATGCATGAGCGATGCTGTCCGCGTGGACGACCGCGATCCGGCCCGCCGGGAGGCGGGCGGTCCCGAGGTGCGCCTCGTCGAGCTCACCAAGCGGTTCGGCGACCTGGTCGCGGTCGACCGCGTCAGCCTGGACATCCCGGCGGGCGAGTTCTTCTCGCTGCTCGGTCCCTCCGGCTGCGGCAAGACGACGACGCTCCGGATGATCGGCGGCTTCGAGCTCCCGACGAGCGGCCGGATCGAGCTCCGGGGCCACGACATCACGCACGAGCCGCCCGAGCGCCGGCCGGTGAACATGGTGTTCCAGAGCTACGCCCTGTTCCCGCACCTCAGCGTGGCCGACAACGTGGCCTTCGGCCTGCGGCGCCGCAAGGTGCCCGATCCGGACGTCAGGCGCCGGGTGGGCGCCGCGCTGGAGCTGGTGCGGCTGCAGGGCTACGACCGGCGGCGCCCCCCCCCCCCCGCCCGCCGCCCCGCCCCCCCCCCGCCCCCCCCCCCCCCCCACGTTGGGAAGGTGCTACGTTCGCGCCGATGTTCCGGGC
>CAYJOH010000427.1:0-2495 GCA_964371685.1 uncultured Anaerolineaceae bacterium | reverse complement strand
ATGGCGGTGCCCGAAGTTGAGCGCGCTGTACCCGGCGAGCAGGTCGAGGTACCGGTTGCCCTCGATGTCGGTGACCCACGCCCCGTCGCCGTGGGCGAGGACGACGGGCAACGGGTGGTAGTTGGCGGCGGTGTGGGCCTCGACTTCGGCGATCGCCGCCGCCGAGGCGTCGGTCAGGCTCGCGTCCGGGTCGGTCCCCGCCGTCGCCGCTCCCGTCATGTCGTCGTTCCTCGCCTGCTGACTTCGTCACGGTCGAGCATCCGCGCCGGGCGGCTGCCTGCGATGGGCCGGGCGTCCCGAAATCCTCCCCCGCCGGACCCGTTGCGTGGCCGCCACGGGCGTCCGCCGAGACGGTACCGTTCCGCGCACTGGCTGCGCATCCCGGAGGCGTCCCCCGTGCCCGTCCCGGTGCTCGACACCCGCACGCTCAACCGCACCCTGCTCGCCCGGCAGCTCCTGCTGGCGCGGGTGACCACGCCTCCGATCGAGGCCATCGACCACCTGGTCGGCCTCCAGGCCCAGGTGCCGACCTCGCCCTACATCGCGCTGTGGTCGCGCATCGACGCGTTCGATCCCGAGGTCGTCGCCGAGGACGTGCTCGCCGGCCGGCTGGTCCGGATGGCGCTCATGCGCTCGACGATGCACCTGGTCACGGTCGAGGATGCGCTGTCGCTGCGGGCGGTCATGCAGCCCGTGCTCGATGCCGAGCTGTACCGCAACCGGACCTGGAGCGTGGGCCTCGAGGGGGTGGACGTCGGGCCGGTGCTGGACTTCGGGCGGGCGCTGATCGAGGAGCGGCCGCGGCCGCTGCGCGAGCTCCGGGCGGCGATGGGCGAGCGCTTCCCGGACCGCGACGCGACGACGCTCGCCTACACGGTGCGGAACCTGCTGCCCACGTACCAGGTCCCGCCGCGCGGCGCCTGGGGACGGGTCGCGGAGCCGACGCTCGGCGCCCTCGACCACGCGATCGGGCGGCCGATGGGCAGCGACCCCTCCCCGGACGATGCCGTGCTGCGCTACCTCGCGGCCTTCGGTCCGGCGTCGGTGGCGGACGTCACGGCGTGGTCCCGCCTGACGGGGATGCGGGCGGTGCTCGAGCGGCTCCGGCCGGGGCTGCACACGTTCCGCGACGAGGCCGGCCGCGAGCTGTTCGACGTCCCGGACTGGCTCCTGGCCGAGGCCGACCTGCCGGCGCCGGTCCGGCTCCTGCCGGACTACGACAACGCGCTGCTGTCGCACGATGACCGGTCGCGGATCCTGCCCGACGCGTTCCGCGCGATCACCCGGGAGCGGGGCGGCCCGTCGTTCCTCGTGGACGGGTTCATGGCCGGGTTCTGGCGACTGCAGCGGGCCGGGGCGACGGCCGGGGCGACAACCGGGGCAAAGGCCGGAGGGAAGGCCGGCGGGAACGCCCGATCCGTGATCGAGGTCGAGCCGCTGGCGCGGCTGTCGGGCGCCGACCGGGCCGCGGTGGAGGCCGAGGCGATCGCGCTGCTCGGCCTGCTGGCCCCCGACGGCGGCGACGTGCGGTTCGTGAACCCGGCCTGACCGGTTCGGGTCCGCGAGCGCCGCACGAGTTCCCGCCTCAGGCCCGGTCCAGCTCCGCGCCGGCCGCGACGCAGTCCTCGGCGAAGCGGGCCAGCGCACCGTCGTCGTCCGCCGAGGCGGCGATCAGCGTCATCACCCGGTCCACGCCGGCCTCCCGGTAGCGCCGGAGCAGGTCGATCCGGGCCTGGCCCTCCACCGCCGAGTCGTCGCGCCCGATGTTGACCGAGACCCGCAGCGTCGCGGGGTCCCGCCCGATCTCCTCGCACCGCGACGCGATCACCGGCCGCGCCGCCGCGACCTCCTCGGGCGACAGCCAGTCGAGGTTGAGCTCGTCCGCGAACCGCGCCGCCAGGCGCCATGTCCGGTTCGGCCCGTTGCCACCGACGAGGATCGGGACCCGCGGCCGCTGCAGGCCTCGTGGCACGTTGATGGCGCCGTGGACCGCGGACACCGGCCCGGCGTAGGTCGCCCGGCCGCCGCCCAGCATCCGGGTCGCGATCTCGAGCGCGTCCTCGAGCCCCTCCATCCGGGTCCGCAGCGGCGGGAAGCCCCAGCCGTAGGCCGTGAACTCGTCCTCCTTCCAGCCCGCGCCAAGGCCCAGCTCCGCGCGCCCGCCGGACACGACGTCGAGCGTCGAGATCATCTTCGCGACCAGCGCCGGGTTGCGGTAGCCGGCGCACAGCACGAGGTGCCCGAGGCGGACCCGCGCGGTCTCGACCGCCAGCGCGGACAGCCCGACGAATGCCTCGAACGTGATCTCGTCGGTCGGCACGGGCACGGTCTGGACATGGTCGAACAGCCAGATCGAGTCGAAGCCGAGCGCGTCTGCCTCGTGCGCGACCGCGACCGTGCGCGCCCAGGCGCGCGGCGGGGGCCAGCCGTCGTACTCCCCCGTCCAGCCCAGGGGGGCGCTGATCCCGCCCCGCAACGCGCCCCCACCACGTCGC
>CAYJOH010000426.1:0-2496 GCA_964371685.1 uncultured Anaerolineaceae bacterium | reverse complement strand
GTCGGACCGTCGAGCCCGGGAGTGGAGTGGGAGCTCCTGTGGGTCAGCGACTCGACCGGCAGCGGCGGGGTGGCGGCTGCGTACGCGAGGCGGATCGAGGCGGCCGAGGGCGTGCAGGTGCGCGTCCACGACGCATGGGCTGGGAGCCTCACGGCGAGGACGGTGCTGCGGATCCTTCAGGGCCAGGACGGCGGCGTCCTGCGGACATGGGCATCGGGCGATGTCAACCTGCGGGACGCGGTGCGCGAGGCCGAGGTCATCGTCATCTCGGGCGGGTTCACCGACTCGCCGACGCCTGGGCATCCCTCGAACATGCTCCAGGCCTGTCCCGCCATCGCCCCGGCAGGGTCGGCATGTCCGGTGGCCGTCGCGTGCGGTCCGGAGACGTGGGCCCAGTACGAGACCGACATGGTGGCCATCTTCGACGAGGTGTTCGCACTCCGGGATGGACGCCCGGTGATCCTTCGAACGCACGACTGGTACCTGCCGTGGGGTCCGCGCTCGGCGTGGGAGACCTGCAGCGTCGTACAGCCGTGCAGCGAGTGCCACCGCCAGTTGTCGGAGGCGATCCATCGTGCGGCCGAGACGCACGGCGTCCCCGTCGCGGGCTACTTCGCGGCGTTCGCCGGGCCCAGCCTGGACACGCCGCTGCCCAGCGCCTGGCAGCGCGACGAGCTCCACCCGTCGGCAGAGGGTGCGGAGCACCTGGCGGACGTCATGGCGTCCCTCGGCTTCGACCCCGTCGCGCCGGTTGGGGGCTGAGGCTCGGATCAGCCACGGCATCGCGGGTAAGCCCGGGCGATGCAGCCTGTGCCACGATAGGCGCGATGGGCGCCGCCACCGCGAAACGGATCCGCCTCGACCAGCTCCTCGTGGAGCGTGGGCTCGCGCCCACGCGCAGCCGGGCGCAGGCGCTCGTGCTGGCGGGCAAGGTGCGCGTGGGGGCGGGCGACGCCGCGCGCCACGACCTCAAGTCCGGCGACCTCGTGGACGCCGCGGCGGACGTCGCGGTCGCCGCGGGTCGGGAGTGGGTCAGCCGGGGGGCGCACAAGCTGGTCGCCGCCCTCGACGCGTTCGGAATCGATCCGGCCGGGCTCGTGTGCGCCGACGTGGGCGCGTCGACCGGCGGGTTCACGGACGTGCTGCTCGCCCGCGGGGCCGTCCGCGTGTACGCGATCGACGTCGGCTACGGGCAGCTGGCCGAGCGGCTGCGCCGGGACGCGCGGGTGATCTCGATGGAGCGAGTGAACGCTCGCACCCTCGACCGGGAAGCGCTCCCGGAGCCCGTGGACCTCGCCGTCGTGGACGTCTCGTTCATCTCGCTCGGACTGGTCCTGGGCCCGATCCGCGCGATCCTGCGGGACGGGCGCGGCCCGATCATCGCGCTCGTCAAGCCGCAGTTCGAGGCGGGAAGGGCGGACGCGAAGGGCGGCGTGGTCCGCGACCCGGAGGTCCACCGCCGGGTGCTCCGCGAGACGCAGGCCACGGCTGCGGCCCTCGGCATCGGCACCCGGGCCGTCGTCCCGTCGCCGATCCTCGGCCCGGAGGGCAACCGCGAGTTCCTCGTCCACCTGGCGGCCGGGCCGTCGTGCGCGGAGGTGGAGGACCGGATCGACGAGGCGGTGTCGGCCGCCTGGGAGGGCACGGCGTGACCGTCGGGCGGATCGGCTTCGCGTACAACCCCACGATCGAGGAGGCGTCCGAGCTCCGCGAGCGGGCCGCGGGCTGGTGCCGGATGCGCGGCGTGGACCAGTGGGCCGCCCCGGCCGGCGACCTCGAGGCGCTCGTGCGGCAGCTGCCCGGCACGGACATCCTCGTGGTGCTCGGCGGCGACGGGACCTTCCTGCGCGCCGTCCAGGGGGTGGCGATCGTCGACGTGCCGATCCTCGGGTTCAACCTCGGCAAGGTCGGGTTCCTGTCCAAGGCGGAGGCCCACGAGCTGGAGCCGATGCTCGAGAAGCTCCTCGCCGGCGAGTACGTGCTCCGGGAGCGGATGGCGCTCGCGGGCGACATCATGCCGGCCGGGCGGCCGGCGACCACGACGTTCACCGCGCTCAACGACATCGTGATCGCCCGGGGGTCGCTCGCCCGGGTCGTGCGGCTGGCGGTCGCGATCGACGAGTCGCACCTGGCGACGTTCGTCGCGGACGGGCTGGTGGTGTCCAGCCCCACCGGGTCCACCGGCTACTCGTTCTCGGCCGGCGGCCCGATCCTGGATCCCGGGGCACGCAACCTCGTCGTGACGCCGATCGCCGGGTACCTGTCCGCGATCCGCTCGGTCGTGGTGTCGCCGCTCCAGGTGGTCCGCTGCCGGGTCCTCGACGCCCACGAGGCGCTGGTGTCGATCGACGGGCGCGAGGACCGGCCGATCCAGGTGGGCGACGTGGTGGAGGTCCGGGCGCTGGAGCGGCCGATCCGGTTCGTCGAGCCGAAGGGGGCGCTCCCGTTCTGGGACCTCCTGCGGACGAAGGTCGAGCTGCTGCCGTCCTGACGATG
>CAYJOH010000425.1:0-2518 GCA_964371685.1 uncultured Anaerolineaceae bacterium | reverse complement strand
TCACGCCGGGCGGAGCGCCCGCCAGAGGTCCATCGCCCAGCGCCAGTCGTCGGCATCCTCGAACACGATCCGGATCGCGGCCCCGCGCCCGGGGACCGCGGAGTAACCCTCGAGGACCGCGACCTCCACCCCCGAGCTGCTGTCCGTGCCCAGGCGCGCCTTGCCGACCAGGTCGCCCTCCTGGTGGTGGAGCACGTCGTCGCCCAGGCTCCCCGCCACGCGCGCGAGGAACGCCTCGGGCCGCATCGGCCCCGCATCCGTGCCGGTCGGGACGCCCGCCAGCGTCACGCTGCGGCCGCGGTCGCTGCCCGACCACTCCTCGGCGGTCCGGTGCTCCGCGAACGAGCCGGGGATCTCCAGCGCCCAGCCCTCGTGGATGATCGTGACCGGCAGGCGGCGGTACCCGATCGGGGGCTTCGACGGATCGGCCCGCTCGGCGCGCGGCGCGACGCGGTGGGCGATCGGATCGTCGACCTCGCGCAGCGTGATGAGCTCGTGCCACTCGCGCCACGGGTAGGGCAGGGACGGGTCCGTCGGCAGCGCGCGCCGGAGCAGCCCGAGCGCCTCGTCCATCCCGGCACGCTCGTCGTCGTCGGCCGGCGTCCGCCAGCGGATCTCGGTCCACATCAGGCACAGCGCGCGGTTGAGCAGGTAGCGCGCGTCCGTCGCGTCGGCCCACCACGGGCGGATGTCCGCGGCGACGCGGGCGTCGAGGATCGCCTGCTCGAGCCAGGCGTCGTCGCGGGGCCCGAGCGGGGTGGCGATCGCGCCCTCGAACGAGAACCGCGTGCCCGGCCGCGTCCCCAGCTGGATGCCGGTCACGCCCTGGTGCCGGAGCTCGAGGGCTCGCCCGAGCGCCCGTCCGAGCAGCGCGAGGTGCGCCCGCTCGACCCCCGCCCGCTCGGCGAGCGGCGCGCGTCCCGCCTCGGGTCCGGGCCGGGTATTCGTCCGGCCGCCCTCCACTGCGGGTGCGACCGGCGGGGCGTCCCCGGACCAGGCGATCGCGAGCTCCGCGCCCAGCCGCTCGAGCACCCGGGCGACGAACGTGTGGTAGCCGGGTCCCACCGGCGAGGTGTCGGCGTGCGCGATCACGCGCCCGGACTCGCCGAACACCATGGACACGGTGTCGGCGGCGGGGTGGAGGTCGAGCAGCAGCTCGGCCTCGCCGGCCGCGGTCTGGTCGTCGCGCATGGACCGGACGAAGCCGCCGTACTCGGCCGTGATCCAGCGCCGGACGTCGGTCAGGAGGTGATCCGGCGCCGGGACCCGTGGAATCAGGCCGCGCCGCGCCGCCTGGCCGACGACCCTGATCGTGAGGCCCAACTGCCTTGTGCTCCCTGGGTCTGGTGGCCACCCGTGACGATAGCCCCGGAGACGCCGTGCATCGACGGCCCGGGGGCCGATGTTCGTACCAGTCGCCACAGCCGAGAGTCACGTCCGGGCCACCGCGTCTCGTACACTCCGGCGCGATGAGCGAGCCTGCCCGAGACCCCGGGGCCCGGATCCGCGTGCGCCGCGCCCCGCCCTCGCACGCCCCGGCGGTCCGCGCCATAGCCCCCGCGGCGTGGCGCGACCCGTACCGCGACCTGCTGCGCGACGAGACGATCGAGTGGTTCCTGGAGCGCGCCTACTCGGAGGAGCGGGTGGACCTCCGGATCGAGCGCCACGAGACCTGGGTCGCGGAGCTGGACGGCGTGGTCGCCGCGTTCGCCGAGACGGCGATCGAGCCCGATTGGGTCACGCTGGTGGCGATCTACGCGGACCCCGCGGCGCGCGGCCTTGGGCTGGGCAGCGCGCTGCTCGAGGTGGTCGAGGGCGCGCACCCCGGCCTGCCGATCGCCGCCGACGTGCTGACCGGCAACCGCAAGGGCGAGGTGTTCTACGAGGCCCGGGGCTTCGAGCCGCGCGAGTCGGTGGAGGAGCAGCTGGGCGACGAGCTCGTGAGCGAGCGCCGCTGGTGGCTGCCGGCGGCTGCGGGGCGGTGACGTGCGAAGACGGGCCCCGCCTCGAGTGGCGCGGGGCGTTCCACAACGCCGAGCTCAACGTCCTCCACGCGGAGGGCTTCGGCGGACCGGTGCGCGACGACGACTGGGTCGCACAGGTCGAGGCCCACAGCCTGGGCTGGGTAACGGCCCGTGACGCCGGCCGCCTGATCGGCTTCGTGAATGTCGCCTGGGATGGCGGCGTGCACGCGTTCCTGCTCGACACCCTGGTGACCGGGCCGTTCCGGGGGCGGGGGATCGGCGTCCGCCTGGTCGCGATGGCGGTGGACGCGTCGAGGGCCGCCGGGTGCGAGTGGCTGCACGTGGACTGGGACGGCGCCCTCGCGGCGTTCTACGTGGACGCCTGCGGGTTCCGGCCGACGGAGGCGGGGCTCATCCAGCTCTGACATCGCAGCGCGTGGCTCTCCGGCCGCAGTGCGGGGCCGTGGCCCCGGCCTCAACGCGGCGCCAGTCGCGGCTCACCGTCGGCGTGCCTGGGAGGCAGCGAAGCGGCGCCGAGCGTCGTGGTCCGGGCC
>CAYJOH010000424.1:0-2520 GCA_964371685.1 uncultured Anaerolineaceae bacterium | reverse complement strand
CCCACCGTGTTCGGCGCCAACGACGGCCTGGTGTCCAACCTCGCGCTCGTGATGGGCGTCGCGGGCGCGAACCCCGCGCCCGGCATCATCGTGCTCGCCGGCGTCGCCGGCCTGATCGCCGGCGCGTTCAGCATGGCCGTGGGCGAGTTCATCTCCGTCCAGAGCCAGCGCGAGCTGCTCGACTACCAGGTCGCGTTCCAGCGCAAGCAGCTGCGCGAGGCGGAGGACCAGGAGCGCGCGATCCTCGCCCGGATCTACCGGGAGCGCGGCTTCTCCGCCGAGGAGGCGGACCGCTTCGTGGAGGCCGTGTTCGAGGAGCCCGAGCACGCGGTCCGGATGATGATCTTCGAGGAGGTCGGGCTCGACGAGCGCTCGATCGGCTCGCCCCTGTCGGCGGCCCTCGGGTCGTTCCTCGCGTTCACGCTGGGGGCGTTCGTGCCGCTGCTGCCGTACCTGCTGTGGAGCGGCGGGACCGCGTTCGGCTTGTCGCTGGGGCTCAGCCTCGGCGCACTGGCGCTGCTGGGCCTGGGCATCGGGCGGATGACACGCCGTCCGCTGCTGTACACCGCGGTGCGGCAGGTGCTCCTGGGCGGCGTCGCCGCCGCGGTGACGTTCGCCGTCGGCACGATCATCGGCGTCCAGGCCGGATAGACCCGTCTCGCGGGTACCGGGACCCCCGGGACCACCGGGCCAGTGACGCGGCGCACCACGCCGCCCACGATCCTGTCCTGATGTGTGCTGCCGCGCGGCGCCCGGAACCAGGGTCGCGGCGCGTGGGCCGCCCACCCGCCGTCGCGGCCTGCGTCCCGGGCCTGGCGATCGCCCTCGCCGCCTGGCTCGCCATGGCCGCGGCACCCACGGCCTTGGCCGAGGACCCCTCGCCGGCGCCCACGCCGATCGTGTTCCACACCCCCCAGTACCTGGTGTGGATGGACGGGCACTCGAGCTTCAACGGCCCGGTCGAGGACAAGGCCTACTGGCTGTACATCGCGCCCCCGGACGAGGACGGGATGTTCGGCGTGCCGGATGGCAGCGGTGGCAGGATCTGGTTCTCGGGCCGGCTGATCGCGGGTCCGTTCACCGGCGAGGCCGACGCCTGCCCGGCGATGCTGGCCGAGGGCGTCACCAGCCTCACCGCGTGGGCCGTGGCGGCGGGCGAGGACCCGCAGGTCGTCAATTGCACGCGGTACCTCGCGACGCCCACCGCCCCGGCGGCGGCGCTGGGCAACGCGGGACCGGGCGGGGACGGCGATCCGGCGACCGCTTCCGGGCTGACCGGCGACGACGACGTGGACCCCGAGGCGCTCGGGCTCGCGGTGGCCCTGATCGGCTTGCTCCTGTTCGGCGGCGGCGCGCTGCTCGTGACCGGCGGCCGCGGGAGCCAGGTCATGGCCCCGGTGGGACCGTCGACCCGCCCCGATCCCGACCCCGTGCCGCCGGCGCCAGAGCGACCGGCACAGCCCGCAGAGCCGCCGGCCGACCCGTGCGCGGACCAGGTCGCGGCCCTCGCGCGGGCCAGCGCCAGCGGCCGGTACCTCAACGACCTCCTGGCGTCCTGCCGCCGGTACGAGGCGCTGCTCCAGGAGCAGATCGACGTGCTCGCCAACCTCGTGCTGCCGGGCAGCGTGATGCTCGACCTCGGGTTCGCGGCCGGCGGCCTGTCGGGCGGGCTCGCCGGGCCGCTCGGCCGGAAGCTGATCCAGTCCGCGACGTTCCGGGCGGCCATCGGCGAGTCGATCGCCAAGGACCTCGCGAAGGAGCTGGGCAAGCAGGCGCTGGGCAGCGCCGGCGGGACGCTCGACGCGGGCAACCTCGCGGCCGAGGGCGGCAAGAGCGGCATCAAGCAGACCCTGCTCGAGGGCCTCGAGGCGGGCCTCGTCAAGTCGCCGCTCCTCGACGGCATCGACCCGAACGGGCCCGTGCGCGTGTTCCGCAACACCGGGGAGTACGCCGCGTTCCTGCGCGACATGGAAGCCCAGGCCCACAGCGTCGCCGGTCCCATCAAGGACGGCGTCGGGGCGCTGATCGACCTCTACCAGGGCGTGTCCAGCGCGTTCGAGCTCAAGGCGCGGCTCGACCAGCTGCGCACCCTGCGCGACGGCATCTCGGACCGGCGGGTGGACCTCGAGATCCAGTTCGAAAGCGTGCTCGACGCGCAGCGCTTCGCGTCGGAGCGGCTCGCCCACTGCCGAACGATCAACGCGCCCGGCTGGCGCCCGTGAACCGGGGAACGGGCAAGCCGCGGACGGCGCGCACGGCGCGCACGGCGCTCGGCCGCCTGTCGATGCTCGCCGGGACCGCGCTGATGGCCGGCGGGCTTGCGCTCCGGCTGGGCGTCGTGGCGGTTCCCGGGGTCGGCCCGGATGCCTCGCCGGGCCCGGTCGCCGTCGCGTCCGCCCTCCCGCCCGACGCGTCGACCCCGATGCCCGACCCGGCCTCGCCGGCGCCGTCGACCCCCGCGCCGACTGCCGCCCCGCCCCCAGCCCCCCCCCCCCCCCCCCCCCCCCCCCCCACCGCCCC
>CAYJOH010000423.1:0-2522 GCA_964371685.1 uncultured Anaerolineaceae bacterium | reverse complement strand
GTCGTGAGCGGGATCACCGCGAGCAGCATGGACAGCGACCCGTACCACAGCGCCGGGAGCGCCAGCATCGCGCCCACCGGCACCACCCAGCGCTGGTTCCGCGGCGCGCCCCAGACGATCAACGCCACGCCGATCGGGCCGCGTACGAGCAGCGGAACCGGCACGGCGGCCCACGTCCCGCCCTTGCCCGTGTTCGACGCCAGCAGCTCCACCCACGCCCGCCACTGGTCCGGCAGCAGCAGGAACGAGACGAGGGCCACGGCCGCCGTCGCGCCCAGGGCGATCGCGAGCTGCCGCCACTCGCGGCGCAGGGCGAACCACAGCAGCGCCACCCCGGGCGTGATCTTCGTGAGCAGCACCAGCGCCCACGTCCACGGCCACCGGAACCCGACCACGATCGCCAGCGCGAGCAGCAGGGAGACGTTGCCGCCGGCGATCTCCATCGCCCCCACGACGAGGCCGAGCAGCAGCAGCTCGGGGCCCGTGAGCGCGTACACGGCGAGGAGCAGGATCGCGGTCCAGGCCGCCACGAACGCCGGCCAGGGCAGCAGGTCGAGCGGGTACACGAGCTGCGCGAACGCCGGCGAGTACGGGTATGCCCCGATCGTGTTCCAGTTGGTCCGCCCGGTGTACAGGTCCGACAGGTTCAGGCCGTAGTAGGAGCGGGCGTCCTGCGCGGTGACGATGCGCCCCGAGAACGGCTCGGTGACGTCGACCGTCGGGTCGGACAGCACGATGACCAGGATCCAGAACCCGACCGCCACCAGGAGCCCGGCGAGGAACCGAGGGCTCGGGCGGGTCGCGGCGAGGACGGACGGCTGGCCGAGGGCGCGCATCTGGCGGCCATTCTCGCGGATGCCCGGGCGGACGGCCCGGGAATCGCGACGGCCGGCGTCGCGGCCGGCCGTCGGATTGCGTTCGATGCGCCGGTGGGCCTCATCGTGTCCCGGCCCGGGCGCCCGGCGCTCAGGGGAGGAAGGTCCGCACCACCGTGGACGGCAGCGTGCCGGCGTCCGCGGCGTCGAATGTGGCCTGGGTCCGATCGTTGAACTTCGGGCCGAACATCTTCTTCACGCCCGAGTAGCCGTACGAGTTGAGCGAGCTGAGCGTCGTCGTCCCGTACCCGTACGCACCGGAGCCACTGGTGGTGGTCGCCTCCGCCCACGGTCCGCCCGACGAGCCCCCGGTCATGCCGCAGGGCATCGACCACGTCGTGCCGCCGGTGTTGGCATCGGTGCCCACGGTGCCCCGGCAGTACACGAGGTCGCTGCCACGATACTTGCCGGCCGCGGGGTAGCCGAACGCGCTCAACGTCTGGCCCGAGAAGTTGCGGTTGAACTGGATCGGGAAGCCGTCGCCCACCGCCGCGTTGAGCTGCGTCGTGCCGTTGAAGCCGCCGCCGCTCACGACCGCGAACGCCCAGTCGTGCTGGACGGCGGTGTTGTTGAAGCCGCCGGCGGTCGCGAACGCCTTGTCCGCGTACAGGGCGTCGGCCACCCAGCAGCCGTAGGCGGTTGCCGTCGCACTTCCGCAGTCGTAGCTGGGCTTGGTGTCGAAGGCCGGGATGAACACGAAGTTGGTGGCGAACGTCCCGTCGTTCTCGACCACGCAGTGGCCGGCCGTGAGCACGATCGCCTGGCTGGACTTCGCCTCCTTGACCACCGAGCCGGAGCAGATGTAGTCGGCGCCGCCGATGGTGAACCACACCTTGCCCGAACCGCGCAGCATGTCGCCGCCGCCGTTCCACGATGAGCCGGTGGTGGTACCGCTTCCGCCGCCCCCGCCGGGCTTGGCGGCCGGCTGGAAGCCGCGGACGGCGTCGAACGTGTAGTCGCGCGGGGTCGCCGCGCGCAGCCGGGCCGGGGTCCAGTACGCGAGGACCCGGGCGTGCGCGGCCGCCTGCGGGCTGGCCGGCCTGGCCGCGGCCACGGCGCCGGGCAGGAGTGACAGCAGCAGGAACGCGACGAGGATCGCGGCGACCCTGGAACGCATGAACGACCTCTCGTGGCAGGCGACGAGGATGGAGCAAGGGAAGCATCCCCGATCAGTCAAGATGCCCGGACCCGCCCGGACCCGCCCGGACCCGCCCGAACCGAGCACCGCCGCCCTCGTCCTCCCGCTACGATCGCGCGATGCACATCGGCGTAGTCCTGCCCATGAACGACTCGGACGGCGGCGGGGCGTCGCGCTGGCCGCGGATCCGCGACCTCGCGCGGTACGCGGAGGTCGGCGGCATCGACAGCCTGTGGGTCTACGACCACCTGCTGTTCCGGCTGGCGGGCCAGCCGGAGGACGGCATTCACGAGGCGTGGACGCTGCTCACGGCCGTCGCCGCCGCCACCCGGCGGGCGGCCCTGGGCACGATCGTGCTGGGCACGGGGTTACGGCCGCCCGCGCTGCTCGCGAAGATGGCGGCGACCCTCGACGAGATCGCGGACGGGCGGCTGATCCTCGGCCTCGGCACCGGCTGGCACGAGCCCGAGTACGCGGCCTTCGGCTATCCCTTCGACCACCGGGCGGGC
>CAYJOH010000422.1:0-2522 GCA_964371685.1 uncultured Anaerolineaceae bacterium | reverse complement strand
AAGTCGCGCGGGATGCCGAGCTCCTCGCTCTTCGAGCGCACCCAGCTCATGGCGTGCGCCCGGCGGGAGGCCCACGACGGCCGAGGTGCGGCCGGGGATGCCGGCCGCCTGGTAGACCGCGGACAGCCGCCTGGCCACGGCCGCGCTGGCTGCGTGCTCCGCCGCGACCGACATCCGGCCCGCCGACCACGCATCGCCGAGTGCGGCGGCCGCCGGGAGCAGGACGTCGTCCACGACGGCCTCGAACGACCCGGCGGCAAGGATCTCGTCCAGCGCGGACTCGGTGTGGGCTGCCGATGCCGACTCGGCGGCCGCGACGAACCGCTCGATCATCCGGGTGCGGTTGGCCTCGGCGGCCGACGTGGCCGAGACGTCCAGACCACGGCCGACCACCGGATCGGGGGCGATCTCCTCGACCGGCACCTCGCCGGCCGCGATCGCCCGCGCGGCCTCCGAGGCCGCCCAGCCCGAATCCACGAGCGACCGCATCGTGACCAGCACGCGCAGGTTCGCGTCGTCGTACAACCGGTAGCCGGATGGCGCGCGGGTCGGCCTGACGACACCGTAGCGTCGCTCCCAGGCGCGAATGAGGGGCGCGCCGACCCCGGTGCGCGCCGAGGCTTCCTTGATCGTGTACACGGTGTGTCCAACGCTACCACGCGCGCGTCAAGGTGTACAAGCATTCGACGTCGGCCGCGGTCCCGGCTGCGTGCCGTTTGACCCTCGCCATTGCCGGTTGCCGCACCTAGGGTTCCCGGCGGTGGATGGCTACGACGCGCGGCCCTAACCCTGGCCGCCGGGACCGCGCCGAGCCACTGGCGAACCCGATCCACCAACGTCGTCGGAGCACGGCCCTGTGGAGCGGCCTGTCTCCGGGCGACGGAGAGGGGCCCCGCAGATGCGCCAGACCGTCGCCGCCATCCTCGCTGCCGTGGCACTGATCGCGGGTCTCGCGCCCGCGCCGCAGGCAACGGCCGCCGAGCCCACCGCCGCGCCAGGCCCGGACGCGCGGCTGATCGAGCAGCTCGATCCGGCGCGGGTCTCGTATCACGCCGAGACCGGATGGGTCCGCTTCCTCGGCGGCAGCCCCGCAGAGCCCGTCCAGGCCGCCGGCGCGAAGGCGGACCCGCTGGCCGCTGCTCGCGCCTTCCTCGCGTCGTACGGCACGCTGTTCGGCCTCGCCGATCCTGTCGCGGAGCTCCGGGCACGCCCGGTGAGGGAGCCCGTCGACGGCCTGTCGGTCGTCCGCCTCGACCAGCTGCACCAGGGCGTCCCGGTGATCGCCGGCGAGCTCGCGATGCAGCTCGATGCGAGCGGTGCCGTGCTCGCCGTGGCCGGCGAGATGTCGCCCGAGCTCACGCTCGACGTCGTCCCCGAGATCACGGCGGCCGAGGCCGCTGCCCAGGCGATCACGGCGACCGCGAAGGCGAACGGCCTGGCGGAGTCGGATGTCGAGGCCGCGGAGCCCACGCTCGCGATCTACGACCCGGCGCTGCTCGGCGGGCCAGGCGTCCGCCTGCCACGCCTCGTGTGGCGGACCGAGGTGCGCGCGACGAACGGGGCCGCGGTGCTCGACTTCGTGGCCGTCGACGCCGAGCGAGGTGGCATCGCGCTCCGGTTCAGCGAGGCGATGACCGCCCTGGACCGGCGGATCTGCGACCGGGCCAACGTGCGTGACGGGACCCCGTGCACCGGCTCCTACGTCCGCGTCGAGGGAGGACCCGCGAGCGGGATCACCGACGCCGACCTCGCCTACGACTTCCTCGGTGACGTGTACGCTTTCTACGCCTCGCACTTCGCGCGTGACAGCGTGGACGGCGCTGGCATGCCGCTGGTGGCGACCGTCCGGTGGTGCGGGCCCACGGGCAGCTGCCCGTACCCGAACGCGCACTGGGACCCGGATACGGACCAGATGCAGTTCGGCCAGGGCTTCGTCATCGACGACATCCTCGGCCACGAGCTCACCCACGGGGTCACGACCTACGAGTCCAACCTCTTCTACTACTACCAGTCGGGCGCGCTCAACGAGGCGATGTCCGACGTGTTCGGCGAGTTCGTCGACCAGGTCAACGGCCGGGGCAACGACAGCCCGGCCGTGCGCTGGCTGATCGGGGAGGACCTGGCCGGCGGAGCGGGCCGGAACATGGCCGACCCGCCCGACTACAACCAGCCGGACCGGATGCAGTCCGCCCTGTACGACAGTGGCTCCGGGGACCAGGGCGGGGTCCACACGAACAGCGGGGTCGGCGACAAGGCCGCCTACCTGCTGACCGACGGCGGGACGTTCAACGGGCACGTGGTCGGCGCCATCGGGCTCGACAAGACCGCGCGCGTGTTCTACGTCGCCAATACGACGCTCCTGACCTCCGGCAGCGACTACGCGGACCTGTACGACGACCTCCGGCAGGCCTGCACCGCGTCGATCGGCAGCGCGGGGATCACGGCCGGCGACTGCGCGCAGGTCGAGCAGGCGGTCCAGGCGACCGAGATGCACCTGCAGCCGGTCACCGGCGCCGCCGTCG
>CAYJOH010000421.1:0-2524 GCA_964371685.1 uncultured Anaerolineaceae bacterium | reverse complement strand
GCGCCGGGTTCGTCGCACCGGAGGGCCGCAGCGTGCAACGAACGCGTCGCCGGGCAACTGAAGCGTCTCGCCGTGAGCTCGTTGGGTCGCTGGCCGACCGGCGGCAGCCGGGGCCGCCACGCCTGGGAGCGGCACGCCCTGGAGGCACGCATGAACTGGGCGCGCGGCGACACCCGTGGGCCGGGGTGCGTGGCGAGCGCGCGGCAACACTCGTCGGCTGGCCGCGCGGCGACACCCGTGGGCTCGCCGCTCGCTCGCCCCCCGGTTTGGTATGCTCCCGGGGTCCTCGAGGCCGCGCGGGGCTGCACCCGCGAAGGAGGGTATGACCGTTGCTCGAGGAAGGCGCGAAGTCCGCCCCGTGAGACGGACCCGCACCTTCGACCGCAAGGCACGCCGGAACGCCGGCGGGCAGTCGCGGGAGACGTCTATCTGTGACCCCGGCACCGCCCGGGGTCGTTTCATGTCCGGAGGCGTGCGATGCCCGCGACGGTGATCGTCGGTCTCCAGTGGGGCGACGAGGGCAAGGGCAAGACCACCGACTTCCTCGCCGAGCAGGTCGCGATGGTCGTGCGCTACCAGGGCGGCGACAACGCCGGCCACACCGTGGTCACGGGCACCGAGACGTTCAAGCTCCAGCTCTGCCCGTCGGGCGTGCTGTACCCGCACATCACGTCGGTCATCGGCAACGGCGTCGTGGTCAACCCGGCGACGCTGATCGCGGAGCTGGAGATGCTCGCGGCGCGCGGCATCGACGTCAGCAAGGTGCGGGTCAGCCGCAGCGCTCACGTGATCATGCCCTACCACGTCGCCCTCGACCGGGCGAACGAGGGGCGCCTCGGCGGGGCGCGCGTCGGAACGACGGGCCGCGGGATCGGCCCCACCTACGGCGACCGCGCCTGGCGGCTGGGGCTGCGGATGGAGGACCTCCTCGACCGCGAGGTCCTGCGCGAGCGGATCTCTCGCGCCCTGCCGGACAAGAACCTGCTGCTCGAGGCGATGGGCGCGCCGGGCTTCACGGTCGACGAGCTGGTCGAGCAGGCCATCGCCTGGGGCGAGCGCCTGTCCCAGCACTTCGACGACTCGACGTGGCTGGTCCAGGACGCCCTCCGGCGCGGCGACCACGTGCTCCTCGAGGGTGCCCAGGGCACGCTCCTCGACCTCGACCACGGCAGCTATCCGTTCGTCACCTCGTCCAACCCGGTCGCCGGCGGCGCGTGCACCGGGGGTGGCATCGGCCCGCTCCAGGTGGACGAGGTCATCGGCGTGATGAAGGCGTACTCGACCAGGGTGGGCTCCGGCCCGTTCCCGACCGAGCTGTTCGACGACGTCGGCCGCGGCATCGCCGAGCGCGGCCACGAGTTCGGCACGGTTACCGGCCGCCCGCGCCGCGTGGGCTGGTTCGACACCGTCCCGCTGCGCTACGCGGTCGCGGTGAACTCCAACAGCGCGATCGTGCTCAACAAGCTCGACATCCTGTCCGGGATCGAGACCATCCGCCTGTGCGTCGCCTACGAGATCGACGGCAAGCGGGTGGAGACCTGGCCCTCGTCCGGCTCGGCGCTCTCACGCGCGACCCCGATCTACGAGGACTTCGAGGGCTGGGAGCAGCCGATCCACGACGTCCGCTCGCTGGGCGACCTGCCCGAGGCGGCCCGCCGCTACGTGGCCGCGCTCGAGGAGCACGCCGGCGTCCCGATCGTGTTCGTCTCCGTGGGGCCGGAGCGGACCCAGACCATCGAACGGGCGTGGCGGCCGATGCGCCACCGGCCCACGATGCCGGCGTAGGGCGGGCGGGGACGCGGTGAGCCTCGTGATGCCGACCCGGATCCTGGTCGTGGGCGGGGGCGGCCGCGAGCACGCGCTGGCCTGGAAGCTGGCCAACGAGCCGGGGATCAACGAGGTCGTGGTGGCGCCCGGCAGCGCCGGGATCGCCGCGGAACCGCGGACCAGCGTCGTCCGCGTGGACCCGCAGGATGCCGACGCCGTGGTCGCGGTCGCCAGGGCGTCGTCGGTGGAGCTGGTCGTCGTGGGGCCCGAGGCGCCGCTGTCGGTCGGCGTGGCCGACGCGCTGCGAGCCGCCGGCATCCCAGTCCTGGGCCCGGCCCGCGAGGCCGCCCGCCTCGAGACATCCAAGGCGTTCTGCCACGAGGTCGCGGCCGCCGCGGGCGTCCGCATGGCGCGCGCCCGGGCGTTCGCGGGCGGCGAGGCCGAGGCAGGGGCCGCCATCGCCTTCGTTCGCGAGCTCGCCGCCGACGGGGCGGGCGCGGTGCTCAAGGCCGACGGCCTGGCAGCCGGCAAGGGCGTGATCGTCACCGAGTCGCCCGAGCAGGCCGTGGAGCTGGTGCCCTCGTTCCTCGTCCGGCGCCCGGCCGACGAACCCGCCCTCGTCATCGAGGAGCGGCTCCACGGGCGCGAGGCCAGCGTGATCGCGATCTGCGACGGGGCCCGCGCCGTGGCGCTGCCGGCCGCGCGCGACCACAAGCGGCTGTGTGACGGCGACCAGGGGCCTAACACCGGCGGCATG